>CALDQK010000496.1 GCA_937911525.1 uncultured bacterium | reverse complement strand
CTCTTCTCGCTCGCCCACTACGCGGGGGCCGAGGCCTTCGCCGTGCGCAGCTTCGTGTTCCGCTTCCTCGCCGGCTGTCTGCTCTGCGCGCTCTACATCACGCGGGGCTTCGCCGTGGCCGTCTATACGCACACCATCTACGACATCTACGTCATGGTCCTGCGCAACGGATAACTGATAGAGTCCGCCCCGTGATTCCTCGCGTCCACGTGCTCCTGGACGAGCCGCAGGCCCTCGCTACCCACCTCAACGCCGTGGCCCGCCTCCTCGCGGCGGTCACGGGTCAGACCGTGCCCGACGCGCTGCAGGGCGTCCGCTACGGGCGCGGGATCGTGGCGCGCAACCTGGCGGCCAAGCCGGCGCGAGAGCTGACCCGCGCCCTCGCCAGCGTCGGGCTGGGGGCCTTCACGGTGCCCGTGTCCGAGTTCACCCCGGCGCCGCGGGCCCGCCGCGTCTCGAGCGTGATCATCGACGGCGAGGGGCTGGGGCTGACGATGCGGGGCCGGGAGGGGCTGCCGCCGCGCCGCCTCGACTGGGAGGACGTGTGGGGGATCCACCCCGCCGCGGTGATCCTCGAGTCGGGCAGCGAAGAGCGCGACGCCCTCGCTCGCAAGGGCGAGTCCCTGGCGGGGCTCGAGCCGCGGGCCAAGACCCTCCTGACCGAGCTGCGGCGCCACCGCGAGCGCGAGCGCGCGCCGATTCGCCTCTCGATCGAGATCGTGTGCAACGGGCCGCGCCTGTTCCGGCTCAGCTCGGACAGCGCCGGGATCTACGCCAACCTCGCGCAGCGGGCCGACCACTCGCTGGAGAACTTCCTCCGCCTGCTGGACGAGCTGCTCGCGCAGGCGCCCAGCGCGGTCCTGGTGCCGCCAGGGGCGCTGCGCCTGGTCGACCGCGGGGACCCCGACCAGGTGGTGTTCGCCAAGCGCGAAGCCCTCGACAGCTTCAACGCGTGGCTGATCCAAGCGCGCTTGCACGACGTCAGCTTCGGTGAGGACATCGACGAGCTCGACGACGAGGAGATGTCCGACGCCGACGAGGCGATCGTGGTCGACACCCTGGTCGTGGGCAGCGTGGTCGGCGGCCAGGACGACGACGAGGCCGAAGAGATCGACGACCTCGTCGACTCGCGCGAGGAAGACGACGTCGAAGAGGACGAGGGCGAGGCCGTCGAGGACGACGAGGAGAGCGACGACGACGTCGAGCACTCCGACGAGCTCGCCGCGCTCGAGGGCGAAGAGCCCGACGTGGAGCTCGACGAGGGGGACCTCGCCGAGGAGGACCTCGCCGACGACGCTGAGCAGGACGCCGACGTCCAGGAGGCGCTCGAGCACATGGCGGAGGCCACCGGGCGCCTCGACCTGGCCGCGATCGAGGCCATGCTGACCCAGTCGCGCGACCTCGAGGAGGACCTCGACTCGGTCGAGGTGTCGGTCGACGACGAGGTCGAGGAGGCGCTCGGCTTCTTCGACCCCAACTCGGGCCGCCTCGACGTCCAGGAGCTCCTCGCCGAAGACGAGGATCGCTGAGCCTCCCCGCGTGAGCACCATCGAGTCCGAAGGCGAGCGCCGCTTCCGTTTCGGCGCCAACTGGAAGCGCTTCCTCCGCTCCTTGACCCCCGCGCGCCTGGCCACGGCCGAGGACTCGCTCCGCGACGCGCTGGGGGTCTCTGACCTCAGCGGCATGCGCTTCCTCGACATCGGCTGCG
>CALDQK010000495.1 GCA_937911525.1 uncultured bacterium | reverse complement strand
GCCCGACCCCGCCCGATCCTCGCAGGCTCGGACTCGTGCAGGATTCGGGCTAGCCGACCCCCCGCAGCAGCCCGAGCTCGATCGTGAAGCCGGGGCCCATGGCGACCAGGAGCCCGAGCTCGCCGGGGCGGAGCTCGTCCCGCGCGCGCAGCTCGCGCAGGGCCGCGAACACCGAGGCCGAGGAGAGGTTGCCGAACTCCGCCAGGCAAGCGCGCGAGGCGGCGACCTGCTCCTCGGCCAGGCCGAGCACGTCGCGCACGTTGTCGAGGACCTTGGTCCCGCCCGGGTGGAGCGCGAAGAACTTCAGCTCGCTCAGGGACACACCCTGCGCCTCGAGGAAGGCGTCGACCGCGCCGCGCAGCTGCCGCTTGACCAGGAGCGGGATCCGCTGGCTGAGCACGATCTGGAAGCCCTGGGTGCCGAGCTCGAAGCCCATCACGTCCTCGGTCCCGGGCAGGAGGTGGGCGCGGTGGGCGAGGACCTCGACCGAGGGGGCGGGGGGCGCGCGCTCGGCCAGCACGGCCGCCGCGCAGCCGTCGCCGAAGATCGCGGCCGAGATCAGGTTGGCGCGGCGCGGGTCGTCGAGCTGGACCGTGAGCGAGGGCAGCTCGAGGGACACGATCAGGGCGACCGGCGTCCGGCCCGGCGGATCGAGGACCTGCAGGTAGTCGCTCGCGAAGGCCAGGGCGGTGGCGCCTGCGGCGCAGCCGGCCTCGGTCAGGGGCATCCGGCGCACGTCGGGGCGCAGGCCCAGGGCGTTGGCGAGGTGCGCGTCGAGGGCCGGGATCATGACGCCGGTGCAGGAGGTGTCGATCACGAGGTCGACCTCGGCGGGCGCGACGCCGGCTTGGCTCAAGGCCTCGCGCGCGGCGCGCTCGCCCAGCTCGCGGGCCACCTCGCCGTAGGTCCGGTTGCGGGCCGTCAGCGAGCGCTCGCTCAGGTAGTAGCCCGGCGGGCGGGCCAGGTAGCGGCCGCCGATCCCGCTGTTGGTCACGACCTGGGTCACCAGCTCGGGGTCCTCGCCGATCGCCGCGAACACCTCGCGCAGGCGCGCCTCGGCCTCGTCCGCGCGGAGGCGGAACTCGGGCGTCGCGAGCGCGATCGATAGGAGGGTAGGGGCCATGGCTCTCTCTGGCGGGCGGGGGCCCGACCTTACACGCCGATCAGGAGGCGGACCCCGTCGCGGACGGAGATCGAGCTGATCGGGGCGGTGCCGGCGGCGACGCCCAGCAGGC
Source organism: uncultured bacterium (assembly GCA_937911525.1). Lineage (GTDB taxonomy): Bacteria > Planctomycetota > J058 > J058 > J058 > NORP233. The sequence continues at coordinate 5,212 of CALDQK010000495.1, read as the reverse complement.
GCCCGAAGGTGCCGGGCGCCTCGGCCAGGCTGCGGATCACGCGCGCCGCGTGGCGCGGGCGACGGGCCAGGAAGAGCAGCGCGCTGGTGAAGCGGGCCAGGGGCGCGATCTCGGCGCGGCGGCGGCGGGTCCAGCTCGCCAGCGCGCGCGCGGAGAGGTCGCCCGCGGCGAAGGCCTCGGCGATCACCTCGCTCGCGATCCGGCTCGTCACGAGCCCGATCGAGACGCCCTCGCCCGTGATCGGGTCGAGGGCCCCCGCGGCGTCGCCGACCAGGATCAGCCGCTCGGCGTGCGCCCGGGTCGCCTGCAGCGCCAGGGGGCCGAGCGCGCGCACGCGGTGGAGGGACTCGCCCGCGGCCAGGGCCTCGCAGCGTCCGCCCGCCTCGCGCAACAGCCCGCGCAGCCCCCCCTCGAGGTCGCCGCGCAGCCCCTCGAGGCGGGCGCGGTCGGTGAGCAAGGCCGCGTTGGTCACGTCCTCGGCGACCGGCGTCGTGTAGAGCTCCCAGCCCGGGCCGACGAAGACCTCGACCACGGGATCGCCCAGAGGCGCGTGACGGAAGTGCCCGCCGACCCCGAAGCGCTCGAGCTTGGGGGCGGGCGCCTCGAGTCCTGCCAGGCGACGGACCGGCGAGCGCAGCCCGTCGGCGCCCACGACCAGCTCGGCCTCGACCCACTCCTCGCCGACCCGCGCGCGCGGGAGCGAGCCGCCGTCGCCGGGGAGCTCGAGCTCCCGGACCCACGTGCGCAGGCGGACCTCGAGCTCGGGCTCGGCCTGGCAGGCGCTGACCAGCGCCTCGTCGAGCAGGGCGCGGCGGAGGCCGGTCCCGACCTGGCCCGCGGGGAAGTCCGACTCGGCGCGGGTCCCGTCGGGCAAGCGGTAGCGCAGGCCGCGGAAGGGGGCGCCCTGGTCGAGCAGGTGAGCGAGCCCGAGCGAGCGCAGCTCGTCGGCGCCCGCGGGCATCAGCCCCTCGCCGCAGGTCTTCTCGCGCGGGAAGGTCGCGCCGTCGACGAGCAGCACCGAGCGGCCCTGGCGCGCGAGGCGCAGGGCCAACGACGACCCCGCGGGGCCGGCGCCGATCACGAGGACTTCGACGTGACGCGTGCTCACTCCTCCCAGACTACGCGGGAGGAGCCGCTTCGATTCCCCGAATCTCCCCCGGCCTTCCTCCCCAGGAGTTTGCGGGGGCCCCGCAGCGGGTAGGTTGCGCCCGTGACCTCGCAGGCAGCCTTCCTGGGACTCCTCGGCCTGATCGCGCTCGTGCGCCTGGGTGAGGTGATCGTGTCCCGTCGCCGCCTGCGCGAGCGCCCCGAGGCGCTGGTCGCGGAGCCCGGGCTCTTTCCGCTGATGGTCTTGCTGCACGTCGGCCTGATCGGGCTCCCCGCTTGGGAGGTGATCGGGCTCGAGCGGCCCTTCCGCTGGCCCCTCGCCGTCGGGGCCGGCGCGGTGCTCGGGCTGGCGACCCTGCTGCGGGTCTGGACCCTGCGCACGATCGGGCGCGCCTGGAACGTGCGCGTGGTCGTGCCCGAGGAGGCGACGATCGTGACCACCGGTCCCTATCGCTGGATCCGCCACCCCAACTACCTGGTGGTGGTCCTCGAGATCGCGAGCCTGCCCTTGCTCCACGGCGCCTGGATCTCGGCGCTCGGGCTCTCGCTCCTGAACGCCGCGGTGCTGACTCGCAGGATCCGGACCGAGGAGGCGGCGCTCAGCGAGCTCCCCGCCTGGCGCGAGGCCATGGCGGGCAAGAAGCGCCTGATCCCGGGGCTGCTCTAGGCTCAGGCGGTCGCGAGGAGCGAAGCCGGCGCGAGGGGGGGAGCCCTCCGCGCGCGCTCGGCGAGCGTGCGGGCCAGGAAGGAGCTCGCGATCTCCTCCTCGCCCAGGGCGAGGTAGGCCGCGGCCGCCACGGGCCAGGCCGCGCGCAGCGTTCCGGCGAGCTCCTCGACGCGACGCAAGAGGGCGAGCGCGCGTAAGGGGGACCGCGCTGCTTCCTCTCGCGCCGCGACCAGGAGGCAGCGCGCGAGCAAGAGCTCGGCGCACTCGCCGTAGGCGCGCGCGGCCTGGCCGGGCGTCGTGCTGCGCAGCGCGTCTCCGCGGGCGCGAGCCCGGCGGGCGCGCTGCTCGAGTTGGGTCAGCTCGTCCACTACACCAGCCCCGGGACGAGGCGGGCGCGGTCTGCCATGGCCTCGCGCCAGCCGGCGAGGCGGGCCAGGGCCGCCTCCTCGGTGGGGATCCGCCGCGCGAGGACGGCCGCGTTGAGGAGGGTCAGCCCCAGCGCCGAGATCCAGGCGCCGTGCAGCAGCGGCAGGCTCGCGATCTCGAGGATCACGACCAGGTAGTTGGGGTGGCGGATCCAGCGGTAGGGACCCGTGGTCACGACCTGGTCCTCGTCGGGCACGACGACGCGCACGTTCCAGGCGCCGCCGATCGTGCGCAGGGTCCAGACCCGCAGCAGGGTCGCCAGGAACAGGACCGCGCCGGCGGCGATCGCCAGGGCCGGCGAGAAGGCACGCTCCAGCAGGAGGACCTCGGCGGCCGGGGCCGCGATCAGGCCGACGTGCAGCAGGACCATCGCGGGGAAGAGGGCGGGTTCGGCGACGAGGCGCTCGCCGCGCCCGCGCAGGCGGCGCCAGGAGACGACCACCTCGCCCAGGCGCACCAGCGCGATCAGACCCAGCACGACGAGGAACGCGACGACGCTCACTTGGCACCTCTCAGGAAGCTCGGACGGGGAAAGAAGGGGACCTCGGCCTGGTAGCGGGCGAAGGCTTCGCCGTAGCGGCTGCGGTAGCGCTCCTCCTTGAGGAGGGGGCCGACGACGCAGTAGGCGGTCCACAGCACGGCCACCGCGAGGTGGTCCGGGGTCCAGATCGGGCCGGTCCAGAGGGTCAGCGCGAAGGCGAAGTAGATCGGCTGGCGGCACACCCGGAAGCTGCCTTCGCGGGGGAAGGAGGGGTAGCTCGGCGGGCGGCCGCGGGCCACCGCCAGCCAGCCCAGGTAGCCCATTTGGGTCGCGTTGCCGGCGTCGCTCATCGTCTTGACCACCGCGACCCAGGACAGGGCGTAGGCGACCTGGAACGCGATCCGCAGGGGCCCGCTCGGCTCCCACAGGACCACGCCGCTCGGCGACCAGAGCAGGAACACCACCAGCAGCTGGAGCGAGGCGAAGGTCGCGAAGAGGGTCGTCGCGAGCGGGCGGGCCAGGTGCGCCGGCGCCATGCGGGCCAGATAGGGGGCGCCGCGCTTGCCCAGCAGGAAGGAGTGCAGGAGGGGGAACTGGAGCAGCAGGATCGCGTTGGCGAGGCCTGCGCTCCAGCCGCGGAAGGGGCCGAGGCCGTTGTTCAGCCCCTCGTGCAGGCCGAACACCATGGCGCCGACCCCCAGCAGGAAGGAGGCGTGGCAGAGGACGCCGTAGCCGACGGCCAGGGTGCGATCGCGGAGGGAGTAGGTCGGTTGGCTCATGGCCGACCCCCAGCGCACGCGTCGGGCCAGGTCTCAACCCTCGCGATCGCTTGGCTCGAGGGGTCGGGTCTTGTCGCTCTTACAAGGGGGCTTCCCCGACTTACCACGGGCCGACTGAGGAGACTGAGCTTGGACGCGGCCCCCCGCTTGCTGAGGGAGGCGCATGAGCTACGACTACGACGCGATCGTGATTGGCGCCGGCCCCGCCGGCACCTCGGTGTCCCTCCACCTCGCCCGTCAGGGCCGCAGCGTGCTGCTGGTCGACGGGGCGCGCTTCCCGCGCCGCAAGGTGTGCGGCGAGGGGATCATGCCCCACGGCTTGGCGGCCCTGCGCGAGCTCGGCCTCGAGCCCAAGGGGCAGCCCTTCACCGGGCTGCGCTACGTGCTCGAGGACGGGACCCATGCTGAGTCGCGCTTCCCCGGCGACCTCGCGGGCCTGGGCGTCCAGCGCTCCTGGCTCGACGACCGCCTGGTTCGCCTGGCCCGGGACGAGCCGCGGATCGACCTCCGCCTCGGCACCTGGGTCCAGGAGATCGAGCTCGGCGACCCCGACGCCGTGCGCGTCCGCCTGGGCGGGGAGACTCTCAGCGCACCCGTGCTGATCGGCGCCGACGGCGGCCGCTCCCGGATCCGTCGACTGGCGGGCCTCGACGCGCCTGTCCCGCGCCGTCCGCGCTTCGGCGTCGGCGCCCACGTGCGCCACGAGCCCAACCCCGACCCCAGGGTCGAGGTCTCGCTCCACCAGGGCTATGAGGTCTACACGACCCCGGTGGCCTCCGACCTGACCTGCGTCGCGCTCCTGACCGACCGCGAGGGCCTGCGCCCGCTCCAGGGCGACCTCGAGGGCGGCCTGCGGGCGATCCTCCGCCAGGACGGCGGGCGAGCGCGCGCCTGGGCCGAGGCGCCCATGGTCGGCAGCGTCCGCGCGATCGGGCCCCTGGCCCTGCGCTCGACCCGCGCCCACGCGCCGCGCCTGCTCCTGGTCGGAGACGCAGCCGGGGCCTTGGACCCGATCACGGGCGAGGGGATCTCGCTGGCCCTGGTCACGGCCCGGATCGCGAGCGAGGTCCTGGCGAGCGCCTACGCCCGGGGCGACTTCTCGGCGCGCCAGCTGGCCTCGTGGACGCGCCGCCGCGGCGAAGCGATCCGCGGGCTGGAGCGCTTCACGAGCGCGCTGCTCTTCCTGTCCGAGCGCCCCCGTCACGCCCGCCGCGTGGTCCGCAGCCTGAGCAAGTCGCCCGACACCTTCGGGCGCCTGCTGGGGATCGCCGCGGGCTCCGCGCCGCTCAGCTCGCTGCGCCTGGTCGACGGCTACCGGCTCCTCGTCGGCTAGGGGCTCCACGGGTCTCTACGCGACCGCGAGCTCTCCCAGGTCTCCCCCGAGGGGAAGGCCCGGCTGTCCCCCGGGGGGCAGGTTGCCCCTCAGGGGAATCCGCCTCCGGTCCCCCGCGCTCCCCAGCGCCAACCCGTCGGTGGACCCAAATCGCTTCACCCCGTCCTCGCCGGTCCAGATCTGCAGCAATCCCAAGTGGACTTGCTCATGGTGTTCGTCGCACAGCACGAGCATTCGCTCGGGCTCGTGTCCCCGCCACCAGAGGTCCAGGTGGTGGATCTCGACCCCCCCGCGCAGGTCGCACCCGGGCACTTGGCAGGTTCCCCGGTCCCGTCCCCACACGTAGTTGCGCACCCGATTCGGGATGGTCCGCGTCACCCGCCCTGCGGGCCCCTCGCGCAGGTCCAGCACTTCCACGT
>CALDQK010000494.1 GCA_937911525.1 uncultured bacterium | reverse complement strand
GCTAGCGACAGCTCGAGACGGGCTGCCTCCTTGAAAGCGCGAAACTCCAGACTAGTCGCCTGAGCCTCGCAGCTTGGTGAGCGTGTAGGGCAGCACCAGGGTGTCGAAGAGGAAGGAGAGCGGCAGGTCGAAGGCGACGAGCACGGGCACGCCGCCCAGGGTCGAGGAGCCGTCGCAGATGATCTCACCCCCCAGGCGGACGCCTCCGTAGGGCTCGGGGTCCGCGATCGTCGAGGCGATCGAGACGCAGCCTCCGCAGGAGAGGAGGAGGGCGAGAGCGGCGCGCGCGGGCATGGACATGAACCAGGCTGAGCAAGGCACGCGCCGCGCCCTAGTCCTGACTGGGCGGGGCGACTCGTCAGCTCGCTGACGCTCGGGCGGCTAGACCTGGACGGCCTCTTCGCTGGGGGCCTGGCTCGAGGGCTCCTCCAGTCGAGCCAGGTCCGGCCCGATCGTGAAGGTCAGCGTCTTGGCCAGCATGATCCAGTCGCAGAGGAAGCTCTTGCCCGGGTGCTTGAAGGTCGCGGGCTTGTTCTTCTCGATGAAGAAGTGGCCGATCCACGCGAAGGCGTAGCCGTTGACGACGCCGGCCAGGATCAGCCAGGGGTTGCGCGTGTAGACCGCCAGGCCCAGCCACACGAGGCCGCCCAGCGAGCCGAGGACGTGCAGCCAGCGGTTCGCCGTGTTGCGGTGCTCGCCCAGGTAAATGGGCCAGAACTCCTTCAGGGACATGGGGCCGTCGGGAACGCTCATGGGGTCCTCGCTCTTCGCGGGCGAGTGTCTTCCATCGCGGCGTTGTGCGTCAAGGACTTGTGTCGTTTTCGCGCAGCCCGGGAACCGCAGGCGGGATCTGGCGTGCTGTAGGTCGGAGGGGTGACACGGACTAGGACATGCGCGCGGCCGCGTTCTCCAGGGTCGAGGTGACTCTGGCGTGGCACCGGGTCGCACCTCCCACCGAACTAAGCGATTAGCTGAATTCACAGGACACGCCAGGGAGTTCCTCCCTGGCGTGTTTTTGCTTTCATACAGCCATGCTGATCTCGATCGACGGCGAGCGCGTGGACCCCGCGGCCGCCACCGTGTCCGTGTTCGACCGCGGCTTCCTGTTCGGGGACGCGATCTACGAGGTGTGCGCGACCCACCAGGGCAAGCTCACCATGCTCGGCGCGCACCTCGACCGCCTCGAGGCCTCGGGCGCGGCGATCGGGATCGACGTGGCCTCGATGCGCGCCGGCCTCGAGGCCGAGATCGCGCGCCTGATCGAGGAGTGCCCGGGCGAGGGCGAGCGCTACGTGCGGATCATGATCACGCGCGGGGCCTCGACCGACTTCGACCTCGCCGAGGCCGAGACCGAGCCCAAGCAGATCGTGCTGGTCAAGCAGCTCAAGCCCTGGGAGCCGCGCCTCTACGAGGCGGGGATCGACCTGCTCTGCGTGAGCCCCGATCAGCTCGTCGCGCGGATCGCGCCCTCGGTCAAGTCGAACAACCGCCAGGCCAACGTGATGGCCCACCGCTTCGCGCGGGCTCAGGGCAAGGACGACGCGCTCTTCGTCGACACCCAGGGCAACGTGACCGAGGGGCCCTCCTGGAACATGTTCGGCGTCAAGGAGGGCAAGCTGTGGACTTCGCCGCTCGCGGGCGGCGTGTTGCCCGGGATCACCCGCAGCACGGTCTTGAAGATCGCCGCCGAGCTGGGGATCGAGGCCGAGGAGCGCGCGGTCAGCCAGGAGGAGGCGCTGGCCTCCGACGAGTGGTTCATTACCAGCACCACGCGAGGGGTGATGCCCGTGGCCTCCCTCGACGGGCGCGCCGCTCCGGCGGGCTCGCCGGGGCCGCTCACGCAGCGGATCAGCGCCGCTTGGCGCGCGCTGGCGGACGGCTAGGCGGAACGGGGGCCGGGAACCGGAGGGCCCGAGTCCGAGGGCCGAGTCCGAGGGCCGAGTCCGAGGGCCGAGTCCGAGACCCGAGACCCGAGACCCGAGACCCGAGACCGAGACCGAGACCCGAGACCCGAGACCCGAGACCGAGGGCCGAGACCGAGGGCCGACGACCGAGACCCGATACCGAGACCCGATACCGAGACCCGATACCGAGGTTCGATTCCGACGTCGGTCGTCGTTCTCGGTCGTCCCAGGCCTGCACGAAGGAGCGGAGGGCGGCTACCATCCCACCGACTCCTCAGCTCCCCACCCCGGGAGGCCTCGTGCGCCTGACTCCCCTCCCCGCTGCCTTGCCGTTTTCGCTCTCGCTCCTGCTGCTCCTGGCCAGCCCGAGCTGGGCCCAGGACGAGCGCGACGACGCCGCGCCGGCCTCGATCGACGGCCTGCGCCGGGACGCGGTCGTGCGCGCCGTCGAGCGCGTCGGCCCTGCGGTCGCGAACATCGCGACCGAGCGTGAGGGCAAGGGGCGCAGCCGCGTGCGCAGCCTGGGCTCGGGCCTGGTGGTCCACTCGCTCGGCTTCCTGCTGACCAACGCCCACGTCGTCGAGCGCGCCCAGCAGGTGCTCGTGACCCTGCCCGGCGGGCGCCGCCTGAGCGCCCAGACCCTCTCGGCCATGCCCGAGCTGGACCTGGCCCTGCTGCGGGTCGAGGTGGACAAGCCCCTGCGGGCCGCCGCCCTGGCCCTCGACGAAGAGGTCCACGTGGGCGAGACCTGTATCGCGCTCGGCAACCCCTTCGGCCTGGAGAGCTCGGTCACGCGCGGCGTGATCTCGGCGCGCTCGCGCCGCCTGCGGGTGCGCGGGCGCGTGCTGCCGGGGACCTTCCTCCAGACCGACGCCGCGATCAATCCGGGCAACTCGGGCGGGCCCCTGGTCAACCTCAACGGCGAGGTGATCGGCCTCAACACCGCGATCCACAAGGGCGGCCAGGGGATCGGCTTCGCGATCCCGGTCTCGCGCCTGCGGCGGACCCTGCGCGAGCTCTCCGACCCCCTCACCCACCGCGACGCCTGGCTCGGCTTGAGCCTCGAGGACGGCCCGCGCGGCGCCACCGTGGCCTCGGTCGTCTCGGGCGGCCCCGCGGCGCAGGCCGGGATCCGCGCCGGAGACGTGATCCTGGCGGCTGGACCCAGCCCGGTCGACTCGGTGTTCGCCTTCCAGGCCACGATGCTCGCCACGCGCCTGCCTCACCTGCGCCTGGCCCTCGAGGGCCGGGACGGCGAGCGGCGGGGGGCCCTGCTCCGGCCAGCCTCGCCGCCCTGGCAGGCGCTCCTGCGCGAGCGCCTGGGCCTCGTCGGTCAGGACTTGACCCCTTCGCGCGCCTGGGCCCTCGAGCAGCGCCCCGGCGGAGTGCTGGTGCGCGAGGTCCTGGCGGGCCCCGCCGCGGAGCTGGGGATTCAGCCTGGGGACCGGCTGTTCCAGGTTCAACTGCCCGAGCAGCGCGCTCGTGAGGTCCCCGATCAGCGCACGCTGGCGCGCCAGTTGGCCGAGCTCCCCGCCGGAAGCGAGGTCGTGCTCACGATCCGCCGCGGCGAGCGCGACTACCGCGGAGCCCTGACCCTCCGATGAGCGAAGCAGAGTCTGCTCCCCCGCCCGCCGAGTCGGGCAAGCCCGGGCCCGAGCCCGCGGCCAAGCTCCCCGTCGCTGGAGCCGAGGTCGGCGCCGCCGTGGGCGCGGTTCGCTGTCAGGTGTGCGGCGACCTCCTCGCG
>CALDQK010000493.1 GCA_937911525.1 uncultured bacterium | reverse complement strand
ACGAGGTCTACCACGAGAAGGTGCAGGGCCACTTCTGGCACCTGCGCTACCCCTTCCTCGACGCCGCCGAGGGCGAGCCGGCCCACGTGGTGGTGGCCACGACCCGCCCCGAGACGATGCTCGGCGACACGGCGGTGGCGACCCACCCCGAGCCGCGCAAGCAGCTCGAGAAGAAGCTGGCCGAGGCGCGGGCCAAGCTGGCCGAGGCCGGCGACAAGGACCGCGCCGCGGCCGAGGCCGAGGTGAAGCGCCTCGAGCGGCGGATCGAGACCCACCTCCCGGGCCTCGAGCAGCTGGTGGCGATGGCCAAGGCGGGCCGCAAGCTGCGCCTGCCGCTGCTCGACCGCGAGATCCCGCTGATCCTCGACGAGTGGGCCAAGCCAGAGCTCGGCTCGGGCTGCGTGAAGATCACCCCGGCCCACGACCCCAACGACTACGGCGTGTGGGAGCGCAACCCCGAGATCGGGCTGATCAACGTGCTCGACCCCGACGGGACGCTCAACGAAGAGGCTGGCTCCTACGCGGGCCTCGACCGCTTCGCGGCGCGCAAGCAGGTGGTGGCCGACCTCGACGCTCAGGGCCTGCTCGAGCGGGTGGAGGACCGCGAGGTGGAGATCGGCCACTCGGACCGCTCCAAGACCCCGATCGAGCCCTACCTCTCCAAGCAGTGGTTCGTGCGCATGGGCGACGTGGAGGGCGGCGTGCTCTGCGGGCGGGGGACCGACAAGCAGTTCACCGCCCCAGGCCTGGCGCAGGCCGCGATCGACGCCGCGATCGGCGACTGGCGCTCAGCCACCGGGCTCAAGCTCGACTTCCATCCCGACCGCGAGCGCTACCGGACGGGCTACGTGGCCTGGCTGGCCGAGAAGCGCGATTGGTGCATCTCGCGCCAGCTGTGGTGGGGTCACCGGATCGCGGTGTGGTGGAAGGCCTTCGAGGCCGACGAGCACGCCGCGCTGGCCGACGCGGCCGGGAAGCTGCCCGCAGGCGAGCAGATCCACTGCTGGATCTCCGACAAGGAGGGCGCCCAGCACGACCTGGCGGCCGGACTCGAGCTCGCCCAGAGCAAGCCCGAGCTCGCGCCCTTCGAGCTGCAGGCCTGCCTCCGCGACGAGGCCGCGGACGCGGCCCACGGCGCCGCGCTCGAGGCGCTCGGGCTCGAGCGCGACCCCGACGTGCTCGACACCTGGTTCAGCTCGGCGCTCTGGCCCTTCTCGACCCTGGGCTGGCCCAACCCGGCCGAGGCCCCGATCGAGCCGGGCCAGCGCAAGCTCGACGGCGCGCTCGACTTCTACTACCCGGGCTCGTGCCTGGTGACCAGCCGGGACATCCTGACTCTGTGGGTGGCCCGAATGGTGATCATGGGCCTCTACGACCTCGGCGACCTGCCCTTCACCGACGTGTTCTTGCACTGCAAGATCCTCGACGGCAAGGGCCAGACGATGTCCAAGTCCAAGGGCAACGGCGTGGACCCGCTCGACATCATCGAGCAGTACGGGACCGACGCCCTGCGCTACGTGATCTGCGACATGCAGACCGGGACGCAGGACGCGCGCCTGCCCGTGCAGGCCGACTGCCCCTCCTGCGGGAAGGAGGTGGAGCTCGCCGAGGCCAAGAACGGCCGCACGATCTTCACCTACCTCTGCACCCACTGCGGAGGCGAGTTCGACCTCCTGGGCACCCTCGACGACGTGCCCGACGCCAAGGCCAAGGCCGAGCGCTTCAACGACGGCAAGCGCTTCTGCAACAAGCTGTGGAACTTCGCCCGCTTCACGCTGATGAACCTCAGCGAGGGCCTCGGCTGCCAGGCGCTCGAGGTGGCGGAGCTGGCCCCCGAGGACCGCTGGATCCTCTCGCGCCTCAGCCAGACGATCCGCGCCGTGGACCGCTACCTGGGCGAATACAACCCCTCGGCCGCGCAGCGGGCCGCGCGCGACTTCTTCTGGAACGAGCTCTGCGACTGGTACGCCGAGATGGTGAAGCCGCGCACGCGCGACGAGGTGCAGCGCCCGGTGGCCGAGCAGGTGCTCGCGGCGGTGCTCGATCAGGTGCTGCGCCTGGTGCACCCCTTCATGCCCTTCGTGAGCGAGGCGATCTGGGAGCAGCTCAACGCCAGCGCGCCGCAGCGCGGGATCGAGCAGCCCTTCCCTTCGGCCCAGCTGCTCGTGCACGCGCGCTGGCCCGTGGCCAACGCGGCCTGGGAGGACGAGGGCCTCGAGGCCGAGGTGGCGCGCCTGCAGGAGGCCGTGGGCAAGCTGCGCGACATCCGCTCCAAGTACAACGTGCCCCCCAAGAAGAAGCTGCCGGGCGCGATCAAGACCAGCGGCGAGGCCCTCGACAGCCTCAAGCGCCTGAGCGGACACGTGAGCAACCTCGCGGGGCTGGCCAAGCTCGAGATCGGCGAGGACCCGGCCCGCCCCGACAACGCCGGCGCCGCGGTGGTGGGCGAGCTCGAGCTCTTCCTGGGCGAGGTGCTCGACCCCGCCAAGGAGCGCAAGCGGCTCGAGAAGGAGCGCGAGAAGCTCGGCAAGCAGATCGCCGGCAGCGAGAAGAAGCTCGGCAACGAGCGCTTCGTGGCCAAGGCGCCGCCCGAGGTGGTGGAGAGCGAGCGGGCCAAGCTCGAGGAGCTCAAGGGCCAGCTGGCCGCGCTGGAGCAAAACTTGGCCGCGCTTGGCTAAAGGGAGCTCTCAACCGGCTTGCGCTGACCCCCTCGTTGCGGCAACGTGTCGGTGCAGAGAGTAGGGCTTTCGAGGAGCCCAGCACGTGCCCGTAGCTCAAACGGTGCGATCGGTGCAGATCGCGCTCGCCGAAGGTGGAAGTGTCTCGGAGTTGTTCTGGGACCATCCACTTTTGCTGATGTTGCCTGCCGTCGCAGGGCACGGCCCGCTCTTGTCTCGGGACAACGACACCCTGCGCGGCGTCGACACTCCGAGCCGCGGGCCGAGCGGGGCCTTCGCGCTGCTCTGCAACCCAGAGACCCTTGTGGTCCCGCTCGAGAAGACGGACCGCAACCCCTTCGGCAGCTTGTTCACGGTCGGACGCGACCCGAGCAACGACCTGGTGATCGACGAAGGCTTCGTCTCCCGCGTGCATTGCTTCTTCTCCAAGACGGCCGAGGGCTGGTCGGTGCAAGACGCGGGCTCGGTCAACGGAATCGTCGTCGCTGGGCGCAGGCTCAAGGACCGCGAGCAGGCTCCGATCACGCCAGGCGAGAGCGTGTGGATCGGTCAGCAAGAGCTGGTCTTCGTCGATCAGACGACGCTGGAGGCCCTGCTCTGGATGGTCGCCAAGCAGGGCTAGACGATCTCGGGGCTGCCCTCCATGTCCGGATAGGCACCCTTGTTGCCTGAGCGGCTACAGCTCCATGTCCGGACGGGCACCCTTGATGCCCAAATGCGCACTCGCCACTCTGAGACCGTGGGAAAAGGGAGGAGCCCCCACGTGCCGACCGTTCACACCGTTCGCTCCCTGCGCATCGCGCTGGCCGGCGGGGACACACTGGCCGACCTCTTCGCTGACCGCCCCCTCCTCCTCCTCCTGCCGCGTACGGAGCGCCGGGTCCCCACCGGACGCGTCAGCCGTTACGGAGACACTGAGCGCGATAAGACGGGGACCAGCAAGGGACCCACGGGCGCCTTCGCGCTCTTG
>CALDQK010000492.1 GCA_937911525.1 uncultured bacterium | reverse complement strand
CTGCTGGCCTACGAGCGCCTGCTGACCGGTGTGCTCGAGCTGCCCCTGGCGGGAGTCGCCGACCGCCACGGGCGACGGCGCTGCCTGATCGCGATGTTCTGCTGCAACGCCGTGGCCTTCGCGCTCTTCGGGCTCTCAGTGCGCTGGACTCAGCCCTTGCTCGGCGTGTGCGCAGCGCAGACGGTGTTCGGCTTGGGCGAAGCCCTCCGCTCCGGGACCCACAAGGCGATCATCCTCGACTGGCTGGACGGACGGGGCGAGCGCGAGCAAGCGACCGCGGTGATCGCGCTGACGCGGGTGTTCTCCAAGTCTTCGGCAGGAGTCGCGGCCATGCTCGGGGGCGCTGTGGTCTACGCGACCCAAGGCTTCGCGGGGCTGTTCTGGCTCTCGGCCGCGCTCAGCCTGGCAGGGGCGGTCCTCATCCTGAGCTACCCGCGCGAGCTGGAGGGGGAGTGGAGCCGAGCGGCGGCAGCTCCCCCGGACCCAGCGAGGGGTCCAGGGCCGGACGGACACGCGCCGAGTTGGTTCGCGCGCTTCCGCGCGTTGTTCTGGCTGCCGGGGCTGGTCCCGCTCTTGCTGGCTTCGATCCTGTTCGAGACCCAGATCAAGCTCGCCCTGGCCTATCTCCAGCCCTACCTGGCGGAGGGGGCCCGCGCGTGGGGGCTCGAGGTCGTCGGCGGGCTGGGCGCGCTGGGGATCGGCGCCTATTACCTCGCTCAGGGGCTCGCCGCCGGCGCGAGCTCCGCGCTGAGCGCCCCGACCGAGGCCCGCTGGGGAGGGAGAAGGGCCGCCCTCCGCGCGGTCCACGGCGCCGCCGCCGTGTCCTTCCTCGTCGTGGCCGGCGGGCTGTGGCTGGGTCTGAGAGGCGCCGGCCTGGTCGCCCTCCTGCTGCTGGCGTGCCTGCAGAACCTGCGACGCCCGATCCTGGTGGCCGAGCTGAACGCATCGACCGATCCCTACCTGCGCGCCACGACCCTCTCGCTCGAGAGCCAGGCGCGGAGCTGGGTCTACGGCGCACTAGCGCTGGCGACGGGGGCGCTCGCCGATCGCTGGGGGCTGCCTGCGGTGTTCAGCCTCCTCGCCACCCTGATGGGCGCGGGCACGATCGTCCTGCTCGGCAGCGGTCGCGCCGAAGCTCAGGCTTGAGCCGCTACTGCCCGGGGCGGGCGGGAGCGCTCGGGATCTCGTCTTCGGACGCAGCGGGCGGAACGGTCGGGATCTCGTCGCCCTCGGGCTCGAGGCGCCACTCGTCCGGGGTCGGCGCGGGGGCTGGCTCGGCGGGCGCGAGCGGCTCGGTTGGGGCGGGCGCGTCGCCCGTCAGCGGGTCGGGGCTCGCCTCGGCCTGAGGCGTGAGCGGAGCGGCCGGAGCGGGGTTGGGCGGCTGCGGCAGCCGGAGCGGGAAGAAGGGCGCGTCGCGCTCACCTCCCCACATGCAGGGGCGCTGCTCCGCGCCGGCCTCCTGGGCCTCCTGGGGGACCCAGCGGACCAGGAAGCCCCAGGCCTCGCGCAGGCTCAGCTGGCCGTCGTTGTCGCGGTCGCCGGCGCCCGCCGCCGCGGTCAGGAGCCACTCGCTGAACAGGCCGCGCGGGAGGGGAGCCTTGCTCTCGACGGCGGTCTGCTCGGGGCGCGCCGCGCAGAGCAGGCGCCAGGGGCGGTCCTCGACCAGCGCCCCCAGGCTGCCGCGGGCCAGCGGAGAGCCGCCCGGGAAGGTCCGGCCCCCGCCGAGCGCGCCGAAGGAGGCGTCGCAGACGAAGTCGACCCGGGCCTGGGCGGGCGCGTAGCCCGAGAGGCGGTCCGCCAGCGGGCCCAGGACGAGCGGGCCGTCCGCCACGATCCAGGCCGGCAGGCCCTCGCGGTTGGTCCGGCCGAAGCCGGCGAAGTAGACCAGCAGCCGGTCGCTGGCGCGCATCCCGCCGGCCAGGCGCTGGAGGTTGGCCTCGATCGCCTCCTTCGTCGCGGCGGCGCCGCTGAGCACCAGCGGGCGGACCCCGCAGGCGCGCAGGTGCTTGGCGACGTCCGCGGCGTCCTGCTCGGCGCCGGCCAGGGGACCCGGGTGGTCGAAGTCCCACTCGGCGCTGGGGCCGTTGACCCCGATCACGAGGGCGCGCAGGCGCGGACCGAGGGCGCCAGCGCGGATCTGAGGCAGCAGGGGCTCGACCTGCTGGCGAAGCTCGGTCGAGAGCAGCTGAGCCACCTGGCGCTCGAGGTCCTTGCGGGCGTGCGGATAGAGGGCCCGACCGACCTCGCGGTAGTCCTCCTCGTCGAGGGTGTAGGGGTGCAGCCAGAGCAAGCCGCCCAGGCTCCAGCCGCGCTGCGGGTGGTTGAGCGAGCGGGCGTGGCCGGCGGCCAGGGTCCGGGCCAGCAGGGTGCGACCGCTGCGCACCTCGCGCACCTCGAGCTGCGCCATCAGCTCGACGGCGTAGACCTCGTCCGAGACGAAGAGCATCGGGTAGACGCCGATCCCCCAGAACAGGAAGAGGTTGCCCCACCACCACAGCCCGTCGCGCTCGATCCAGCTGGCGCGGCTCTTGAGCAGCTCGAGGCGGACCAGGAGCTCGGCGCCTTCGGCCTCGGCCTGGGCCAGGAGCGCGACCTCGTCGGCCGCTCCCCCCTCGCTGGTGAGGAGCGACTCCTCGCCGCCGAGGACCCAGGTCCCGACGCGCCCCAGGCGACGCTGTAGCTCGCGCGCGTCGAGGGGAACCGCGCTCTCGCTGGCGTATTCCCGGGCCGGCCAAGCGGCCGCCGCGCTCCCCAGGGCGGCGACGCCTGCGGCGTCGCGCTGAGGGAGCTGAATCGGCGCGATCGCGATGCGGAGCCCGAGCGGGCTCCCCTCGGCGAGGGCGACGTGCTCGGGGTCCCGCTCGAGCGGGGTGGGTGGGTCGACCGCGCAGCCCGTCGAACAGGCCAGCGCGACAAAGAACCAAAGCAAGCGCGACTTCATGGGCCTCAGTCTAGCGACGGAGCGGGGCCCGTCCCATGACGAGCCCGCATTTGTCAGCGGGCTTTGGGTCGGCGCTCCTAGCGCTACTTGGTGATCCGGAGCACCTGGCGGCCTTCGCGCTCCTCCGCGACCAGCTTGCGCTTGGCCCGCTTGGCCAGGTCGTCGAGGGCCTCTCGCCACTGCTTGGCGGTGTAGGTCTTGTTGAGCGTCTGCACGTCCTCGCCGCTCAGGGTCCCGAACACGTCCGCCTCGAGGATCAGCTCGACCCCGCCCCGCTGCGCGAGGTGGTCCATGGCGATCACGATCTCGGTGTCGGCCGCGATCTCCTTGCCCAGGAGCGCCTCCTGGCCCTTCTCCTCGGCCTTGGCCTCGCTCTTGGCGGCCTCGTCGGCCTTGGGCTCCTCGGAGCTGCAGGCTCCGAGCGAGAGCCCGAGCACCAGCGCCAACGTCCACTTCTTCGCGCTCACGACGCGTCCTCCTGCAACTTGTTCTTGATCGCCTTCGGCACCAGGTCGCCCTCCACGTAGCTGAGGACGCCCTTGATCTTGTGATCGAAGGCGGCTTTGAATTCTTCCGACTGGAAGAGCTGAACGGGGTCGCGCTCGTCGAGCAAGCCCTCGACCGCGGACTTGAGGCCCTTCACCTCCCGCGCCAGGGCGGCGAAGGTCTTGGCGTCGATCACGGGGACCTTGGCGCCGTCTCGCCCGCCCCCAGCCGACTGCACCGCGGCCAGGACCTCGGCCTTGAGCTCGCTCAGGTCGGGCGGCCGGTTCTGGATCGTGGCCTCCGCGATCTTGGCCATGAGCTCGGTCCGCAGCGCGCCGAGCTGCTCCTCCACACCCGCGCGCGCTGCCTCGCTCGCGCGCTGCACGGCCTGCTCCAGCGCCTCTTCGCTGACGCCGCCGCCAGCTCCCGCGCCCTGGACCTGCGCCAGGACCGACGCGCTGACGCGCTCCTCGAGGGCCGCCAGGTCGAGCTGCGCCAGGCGGGCCTCGACCTGCTCGCTCAAGCTGGCCCCGGCCTCCTCGGCCAGACGGGCTGGCAGCTCGCTCAGGCGCGCGGGGATCCCCTCGGCCTCGGCCCGCTCCAGCAGGCTCGCCGCCGCGCGCTCGCTGGCCTGGGACGCGACCCCCTCCACGAGCTCGTCGAGGGCCAGGCGCTCCTGCACCTGCGGCCAGGAGTCGCTCAGGGCGCGCTCGGCCAGCTGGGCCTGGGCTCGCTCGCTGACCTGGGCCACGTCCAACTCGACCGCGCCCAGGACCTCGGCGCGGGTCCGCTCGAGCAGCGCGCTCAGCAGCTGCTCGAGGTCTCGCTCGGCCTCGAGCTTGGCCAGGGTCCGCTCGGCCAGCGTGCGGCTCAGGTCGGCTTGAAGGGCCTCGTGGTCGAAGCCCCCCACCGCCGCCTGGGTCAGCCGCTCGCCGGCGCGCTCGCTGACCTCGACCCGCAGGGCGTCCGAGTCGAGCTGCCCCTCGATCTCGGCCAGGGCCCGCTGGCGCGCCAGACCGAGGACCTCCTGGCGCTGGGTGTCGACGTCGAAGCCCTCTCGCAGCTTGGTCAGGATCGCCTGGCTGGCGTCGCCGAGCAGCCGCTCGCGGTCGAGGCGCGCGATCAGGTCCTCCGTCGCCAAGGCGGTGGCTTGCTCGCGCACGACGTGGCTGAGGGCCAGAGGGTCGAGCCGGTGGCTGAGCTCGGTCAGCGCGCGCTGGCGGCCTTCCTGGGACACGTCCTGGGCGAGCTGCTCGTGGTCGATCGCCCCCAGGGCCTGCTCGGCGGCGCGTCCGCTCGCCTCCGCGCCCGCCGCGGCGCCCAGCGCCCCCAGGTCGAGGGCCTCGCCGATCTGGCGGACGGCCTCGGCCACCGCGCGCTCGCGCGCCTCGCCCGCGCTGGCCTCGCTCAGCGCCCCCACGTCGAGCTGGGCGCCGATCGCGCCCACGCCCGCTTCGGTGGCCCGACGGGTGACCTCGACGGCCAGCGCGCTCAGGTCGAGGCGCTCCGCGACGCCCCCGAGGGCGCGGTCGGTGGCGCCTCCCTCGACCTCGGCCCGCAGGCCCTCCAGGTCGAGGCGCTGCTCGAGCTCGGCCTGGGCGCGCTCGCTGGCTCCGGCGGCGACCTGCTGGGCCAGGGCCGCGAGGTCCAGCTCCTGGTCCAGGCGCGCCAGGGCGCTGCTCACCGCGCGCTCGACGGCGCCGGCGCCGGCGCGCGCGGAGAGGGCGCCGAGGTCGAGGGCTGCGCCCACGGCCTCCTGGGCGCTCGTCGTGGCGCGCTCGGCGACCTCGACGCTCAGCTGGCCCGCGTCGAGCTGCTCCTCGACGGCGGCTCGGAGCGCTCCGGCCGCGCTGGAGCTGACCTCCGCCCGGACCTGCTCGGCGAGGCCGCCCACGTCGAGGCGGCCCAGGCAGAGCTCGTGCGCCTCGGCGCTGGCGCGCTCGGTCGCGCCGCTGGCGAGCGCGCCCAGGTCGAGGCGCTCGAGCAGCTCGGCCAGCGCGCGCTGGCGCGTCTGCTCCCGCACTTCGCTGGCCAAGCCCTGGGGCTC
>CALDQK010000491.1 GCA_937911525.1 uncultured bacterium | reverse complement strand
GCGATGCGAAGGCTGCTCAGGCCCAGGCGCGCATCAACCTCGCGCTCAACCTCCTCGACACGGGCGTCGGCGCCTACACCAGCGCCAAGGACATGGAGAACCCCCTGACTTGGACGAGCGCCGACGGAGCCTTCGCGAAGTTCACCCCCGGCGGCAGCGCCGGGGACTGGACGGAGAAGGCGCTCTCTGGCCCGCTGAAGGGCACCGCGAACAAGCAGGTCGGCCAGGCCCTGCGCGAGCTGACCGTCGCGGCGTCCAGCGCAGGCAACAAGGCCCTCGTCGGAGAGGTCTTCAAGCGGGCGAAGGCTGACGGGATCAAGGTGCTCAGCTCGCGCGACCTGCTCGAGCACCTCGCCCTGACCATCGCGCTGCACGAGGCCAGCGGCGACAAGGAGGCGGCCGCCAAGTTCGCGGGTGAGGTGCTCGAGCCCCTCGAGGACCTGGAGAAGGCGCTCGAGGTCGCGCGAAAGTCCAAGCGCTAGCGAGGCGAGCGCAGGTCGCGCACGAACTCGGTGTCGTCGAGGCGAAAGCGGACCGTGCTGCGCTGGATCGCGAGCACCTTCAGCCCCGGGACCTCCTCGTCCTCGACGAGCGGCGCGTCGCCCACCCGGACCGTCGACCCGTTGACGACCGCCGCGCTCTGCGCCTCAGCGCCGGCCGGGAACACCACGAGCGCCTCCACCTCGAGCGGGAGCTTGGCGATTCGCGCCAGGACGCGGGCGCGCTGAGCGAGCGCCGCGCCCCGCTGCTCGGCAGCGGCGGCGTTGCGGTGGAACACCTCGCCCTGCTCGGCCTTCATCTCGCTCACGATCTGCTTCAAGCGAGCGTGGCTGGCCAGCGCCTCGCCGTAGCGCTCCTGCTTGATCGCGGCGGCCATGTTCCGCAGCTGGACGTTGACCTCGTTGATGTAGACCTGGAGCTGAATCGAGAGCTGGATCTCCTTGAAGCGCTCGAGCCGCCGGTTCAGCTTGGCGAGGGTCGCCTGGCGATCGGCCGACTCGGGCTCGACCTCGGCGTAGCGGCGCATCAGGTCACGCAGCTGCGAGAAGCGCTCGATCAGCCCCTCCACGTCGCCCTGCTCGGCCAGCCCCTCGATCTCGGCGATGATCGCCTCGATGGCGGCCTGGCTGGCCACGACCTCGGGGGACTTGGGCTTGGGCACGGCGGGCCGCTGGGGGGCGGCGCTCTCCGGCTTGGAGAAGAGCGCGACGGCCTCGCGCAGCTTGGCCTGGGCGGCCTGGGCGTCGCCGGCCCGGACGAGCTGGGCGACCTCCGCCAGGAGCTGCTCGAGCTGGCGGTCACGCCCCGATCGCTCAGGGGCAGTCGCCGGGCGGAGGGGTGCAGCCGGCCACTCCTTGGCCCAGGGAGCAGGGCGGAGGCGGATCAAGTCCTCGGTCTCGGACACGACCTCGTGGCCCTGGCTCCAGGCGACAGCGGTCATGGCGCGCAGGAAGGGGACCTCCTTGAGGTCCGCGCTGATCTGGGCGCTGAGGTCGCCGCTGACGACCACGTTCTTCCCCGCGTAGGAGGCGAGCAGCTGGTAGAAGTCGCCCGCGCGGCAGTCGCTGGCCTGAATCGTGGCGCGCGGAGCCTGCGTCAGGAGGAGCACGCCGCCCGCGCGCTCCTCGAGCTCGCAGCGCGCCTGCTCGGCCACGATCTCGAGCGCCATGCGCCAGGGGAGCTGGCGGAGCCGGCAGCTCACGACCTCCTCCACGCCGGGGTCGACCAGGATCGCGCGCCCGGCGCTCTGCCCGATCTTCTCGCAGAGCTCGCCCAGCGGCTGCTCCTCGACCCGCTCGGCCCGCTCGGGCGCGGGCGTGTCGCCCGACGGAGCCTGGGCCAGCTCCTCGCCTTCGTCCGCGGGCAAGGCCCGGCCGCGGCGGCCGAGCTCCAGGGTGACTCGGCGCGCGATCCCGAGAGCGAAGGGACGCAGGGGCCGGCTCCCGTCGTAGCGCTCGAGGGCCGCGAAGAGGCGCAGGAAAGTCTCCTGCACCGCGTCCTCGACCTCGCTGTGCGGCAAGCGCCCGTTGAGCGCGCACACGCAGCGCTGAACGTCCCGCGCGAGCAGGTCGTAGAGCGCGCCACGCGCCTCCCGATCCCCCGCGCGGGCCCGCTCGACCAGTTCGGCCTGCCCCTCCGCCACGCTCACCGCCGTCGCCGTCGCCTCGCCCACACCTGCAGTTGCGGGAGGCCCCCCTGAAGGGAAAGCGATTCCGGAGGCATTTGCAAGTCGAGCGCTGGCAGCGGCTTGCGCGTGACCTAGAGGTCCTCCTCGTCGTCGAGCTCGTCCTCGAGGGGCTCGTCTTCGTCCTCGTCGAGGTCAGCCGACTCGTCCTCGTCGTCCGAGGTGGTCAGGCTGTCCCAGATCCGCGCCCCGAGCCCCTTCTTGGCGCCCTTGGGCGGCGCGTAGACCAGGTAGCGCAGGGAGTCCTCGTCTCCCATCTCGAGCCCGAGCTCCCACAGCGCATCGAAGCCCTCGTCGGCCTGCTCGCTCAGCCCGAGCTGCTCGCGGAAGAGGCGGCAGGGCTCCTCCGCGTCGACGAAGCGTGAGCTGCCCACGTCGTGGTCCGCCAGGCGCTCGATGCGAGCGTCCTTCAGCACACTCGCCAGCTCGCCCAGGTCCCCCTCGACGCCGAGCGCGCTCAGCTTCTCGGCCTGGCCGCGGGTGCGCTCCAGCTCCTCGTCGCTCGCGTCTGCCTCGCCGTAGCCCTTCTCGGCGTCGGGGCAGGAGTGATAAGCGTCCAGCAGGTCCCCGCCCGGCCCGTAGGCTTCGTAGGCGAAGGCGAAGGCGTCGTCGATCAGGCGCAGCGTGACGAGCGGCGCCTTGGCGGCCAGGGCCAGGTCGCTCGCGATCCGCTGAGCGAGAGCCGGCCGCTCGGGCAGGACCGCGGTCCAGGGTCCGCTGCTGGGCAGGACCAGCAAGCGGACGCCGCCCTGGGGCGGCTCGGGGTCGTCTCGCGCGGAGGGGCGCGGCTCGAGCCCCTCGGCGCCGAACACCGCGCCGAGCGCGTCGATCAGGGCGACGCGGTCGCGGCTACGGACGTGGATCGCTGCGCTGGTGACCTCTCCCACGGGGCTCCTCTCGGCCGAGGCCCGATCTTCTCGTGCCGAGGAGAGTCCGCAACCCGTGCGCGGTCCGCGCTACTCGTCCCCCTCTTCGGCGAGGTCCGCCTCGAGGTCGCCCAGGTCGATCTGCTCCATCTCGATCGCGCGGTAGGCCTCGAGGCCCATCAGGTTCTCTGCCTTCTGCTGGAACTCCTTGACGCAGGCCAAGCTCGCCAGCTCGGGCGGGAGGCGCTTGCCTTCGATCCGCGCCACCCAGCGCTTGATCTCGGGCGAGGTCGGGCCGGCCGCGAGGGCCTCCTTCAAGCGACGCGTGAGCGCGCGCTTGCGCCTGAACTCGGTCAGCTTGGCCTTGACCTGCCCGTGGGCCTCGGTGCCCTCGAGCCACTCGGGCCAGCGCTTGCGCAGGTTGCTCAAGAGCGCGACGGCCTCGTCGAACTTGCCCACGTCGGCGAGGTCCCAGGCCCGACTCAAGGGATCCTCGGCCGCGTCGGCGGCTCGCTCCTCCTTGGCCTCGTTGGTGAGCGGGGCCTTGGGCTTGGCGAAGAGCTTGGCGAGGGGGTCACCCTGCGGAGCGGGCGCCTTGCTCGAGCTCGGCCGGGGCGCCGGGCCGGCGGGGCTGGGGTCCGCGCTCGCGGAGGGAGCGGGCGAAGCGCTCTCGCGCGGGGTCGGGCTGGCGGCCACGTCCCCCTCGCCTCCGCCGCCGCCCCCGCCCAGGAAGGTGAAGGCCAGCCCGCCCACGAGGAGCAGACCGACCGCGCCCAGGCCGACGTAGAGCCCCGTCTTGCTCTGCTTGGTCGCAGGCGCGCGTCGCTCGCTGATGCTGCGCCGCGGCCCCGCCGGCGCCTTCTTGCTCTTGCTCTTGGCGGGAGCGGCCTGAGGCGGGGGCGCTTCCACCGGGGGGAGCGGAGAAGGCGACGCGGGCGCAGGGCTCAGTCCAGGGTTCGGCGGGGTGAGCAGGGTCTCACCGTTGGCATCGAAGCCGCCCGGGGCCGGCGCGAGGGCGGGCCCGGGGCCCCCGAACCCGCCCGCCGGCGGCCCCGGCGGAGGGCCGAAGGAGCCGGGAGCGGGCGGGGGACCGAAGCTCCCCGTCCCAGGCGCGTTGAACGAGCCCGAGCCCACCCCAGGAGGCGGGCCGAAGCTCCCCGTCCCGGGCGCGTTGAACGAGCCCGACCCCA
>CALDQK010000490.1 GCA_937911525.1 uncultured bacterium | reverse complement strand
GCGGCCCGGGTCGGCTGGGTGGCCGAGCTCGGCCGGCGCGGGGCCTGGGACTTCGCGAGCGGCCGCCCGAGCGTGCTCTGCGTCACCGCCGATACGTGGACCGAGGTGGAGGACGAGCCCCTCCCCGCCGAGGCGCTCGCGCCCTGGGGCGCCCCGCTCTGGGGCGCGGCCCGCGTGCTCCGCAACGAGGATCCGCGCCTGCACACGACCAGCGTGGACCTGTCCTCGGCCGCGCCCGACGCCGCGGAGCTGGCGCAGCTGGTCGCCCTGCTGGGCGCCGCCGACGCGCCGACCGAGCTCCGCCTGCGCGGAGAGGAGCGCGAGCTGGGCCGGCTCTACGCGGTCGACCGCGAGCCGACCAAGCGAGTCGGAGCGCTCGAGCGTCCCTATCGGGCGGCCATGCTCCAGGTGGGCGTGCTGGACTCGGCGGCCCTGGTCGAGCGGCGGCGCGAGGCGCCGGGGCCCGGTCAGGTCGAGGTGGCGGTCCGCGCGGCGGCGCTGAACTTCAAGGACGTGGTCGTGGGCATGGGCCTGCTCGACCGCGACGCCTGGGAGGGCGGCACCTCGCGCGCCGAGCTGGGCATGGACCTGGCCGGGACCGTGATCCGGCTGGGCGAGGGCGTGACCGACCTGGCCCTGGGCGACGAGGTGCTGGGCGTGGCCTCGGGCAGCATGGCCAGCCACGTCGTCGTCGAGCGCCTGGACCTGATCCCGCGCCCCGAGGGCGTCTCCCCTGAGCTGGCGGCCTCGCTCCCGACCGTGTTCCTGACCGCGGACCTGGCCCTGAACCACCTGGCGCGGGTCCAACCCGGTGAGGTGGTCCTGATCCACGCCGCGGCGGGCGGGGTCGGCACGGCGGCGGTCCAGATCGCCCACGAGCTGGGCGCGCGCGTGATCGGCACGACCAGCAGCCAGCGCAAGCGCGACTACCTGGCCGAGCTGGGCGTGAGCACCGTGTTCGACTCGCGCTCGCCCCACTTCCGCGAGCAGGTCCTGGCCGCGACCGAGGGGCGCGGGGTCGACGTGGTCCTGAACTCGCTCTCGGGCGACGCCCTGCGCCAGGGGATCCGCTGCCTGGCGAGCTTTGGCCGCTTCGTCGAGATCGGCAAGCTGGACCTGGCTCGCAACGGCCAGCTGGGCATGGAGCCCTTCCTGCGCAACCTCAGCTACCACTGCCTGGACACCAACCGCTGGGTGGCCTCGTTCAAGGCGGACGCCAACGCGCGGATGCTCCGCCTGGCCGCCAAGGTCGCCGACGGGACCTACCGGATGCCGGTCGAGACCTTCCCGATCGCCGAGACCAGCGCGGCGCTCAAGCACCTGGCCGCGGCCAAGCACGTGGGCAAGGTCTCGGTCACCCTCCCGCGCGAGGGGCGCCTGACCCTGCACCCGGGCGAGCGCGAGCTCTTCCGCGCCGATGGGACCTATGTGGTCACGGGCGGCTGCGCGGGCTTCGGGCTCGAGGTCGCCGACTGGATCTCGCGCCAGGGCGCGGGCGCGCTGCTCCTGCTCAACCGGAGCGGGGTCCGGCCCGAGCAGGCCGCGCGGATCGCCGCGATCGAGGCGCGCGGGACGCGGGTCCTCGCCCCGCCGACCGACGGGGGCCAGCTCGCGGCGCTCACGGCGGCGCTCGAGCAGGCTCGCGCCGAGCTGCCGCCCCTGCGCGGGGTGTTCCACGCCGCGATGGTCCTCGACGACGCGCCCCTGAGCGAGCTGACGCCCGAGCGCTTCGCCCGGGTCGGGCACCCCAAGGTCCGCGGCGGCTGGAACCTGCACCAGGCCACGCGCGAGGACCCCCTCGAGCACTTCCTGGTCTTCTCCTCGATCGCGGCCGTGCTCGGCACGCCGGGCCAAGCCAACTACGCGGCGGCCAACGCCTTCCTGGCCGGGCTGGTCCGCGCGCGCCGGCGGGCGGGGCTCGTCGGCAGCGCACTGGACCTCGGGATCGTGGACGGGGCGGGGGTCGTGGCGCGCGCCAGCGCCGAGCGGCGCGAGCGGATCCTGAGCCAGGGGGTGGACGCCTTCGACGTCGAGCGCGCGCTCGAGGTCCTGGGCGAGGTGCTGCGGGTCGAGCCCGTCGAGCGCCTGGCCGCGGTCGTCGACTGGGAGCGGCTGACCCTCCCGCCCGAGGGCCGCGAGACGCTCTTCTCGCCCCTGATCCGCGGCCAGGTCCGCAGCTCGGAGGGGCAGTCGCTGCTGGACCAGCTGCGCGAGACCGAGCCGGAGCAGCGGGCCGAGCAGATCGTGACCTGGGTCGGCGAGTTCCTGGCGGGGATCTCCGGGCAGGAGGCCAGCTCGATCGACGCCGGGGCCAGCCTCAGCCGGCTGGGGATCGACTCCCTGATGGCCAACCAGCTCCTGCTCTGGCTCCAGAGCAGCTTCGAGGTCGAGGTGCCCCTCGTGCGGCTGATGCAGGGCCCCACGGTCCGGGAGCTGGCCGAGGAGGTGGCCCAGCGAGCCCTGGCGGCTCCCGGTTCAAATGAGTCTCAGCCTGAGTAGGTCGCCCAAAATCGGGAGGGCAGGCCCAGGCGTGGCGTGCAATCGCCTTGAGCTCCACACAGGCCTGACCGAGCGCATTTTATGTCGCCGCAGGCGACGAGGCCCGCGCAGCGGGCCACCGAATCACTGCAAGGGTTCGGCTCGGGTTGGGTTCATGACACTGCTCGCAAAGGACTTAGGCCACTGGTCCGTGCCGTGCAATTCAGCCAGGCGTGAACCTCACCCACCTCAGCTTCGACCTGCCGACGATCCTGACCCTCGTGGTCGGCGTGTTCGCGTTCACCTTCGTCCGCTACGTCCTCTTCTCGGGCCTGTGGTACATGGTGAGCTACCACTGGCTGCGGGAGTGGTTCCAGCCGCACAAGCTGAACGCGCGCTACCCGGACGCCAAGACGATCCTGGGCGAGCTCAAGCTGGGGACCCTGAACCTGGTCAACTTCGGGATCTTCGCGGTCGTGATCCTGTGGCTGCAGGTCAAGGGCTACACCCAGGTCTACACCGAGGTCGAGCGCTTCGGCTGGGGTTACCTGGTCGCGAGCCTCGCGATCGTGTTCGTGGTCCAGGACGCCTACTTCTACTGGCTGCACCGCCTGCTCCA
Organism: uncultured bacterium; assembly: GCA_937911525.1. Classification (GTDB taxonomy): domain Bacteria; phylum Planctomycetota; class J058; order J058; family J058; genus NORP233. The sequence goes on along the minus strand of CALDQK010000490.1, from coordinate 1,976 downwards.
CACGCGCTTCTTCATGAAGCACGTCCACGGCGCGCACCACCGCTTCCGCAACCCGACCCCCTTCGCGGCCTTCGCGGTGCACCCGATCGAGGGCGCGGCCGAGGTCGCCTTCCGGCCCTTGATCCTGTGCCTGCTCCCGCTGCACCCGATCGCGATCGGGATCTACGTGGTGGCGAGCTTCGTGATCAACGTGTTCGGCCACGGCGGCGTCGAGGTCCTGCCCCGCGGCTCGACCCGCGGCCTGATCACGGGCCTGTTCAACACGCCCACGCACCACTACCAGCACCACAAGTACGTGGTCAGCAACTTCTCGCTCTACTTCACCTGGTGGGACAAGCTGTGCGGCACCGAGCAGGCGGCCTACCACGAGGAGTTCGACGAGAAGGCGATCTCGCTGGACGACCTGCTCCCCGAGGCGCCCGCGCCCGCTCCCGAGCTGATCGCCTCCTGCTCGGCCAGGATCTCGCCGCTTCGCTGAGAGGCAGCTGTCGCTCATGCGAAGGCGCCTTGGCTGGGCCTGAAACCAACCTCCAAGGACGCCAAGGACGCCAAGGACGCCAAGGAGCCGCCCTCCTGGCTCCTGCGTACGCGCGAGCACTCAGCGACAGCTTTCCTTCCTTGGCGTCCTTGGCGTCCTTGGCGGTTCATTCTCCGACTCACGCAGGCGCCCCCGCAGCCGGCGACAGCCCGTGAGCAGCGCCCGCTCCGACTCCGGCGAGGCCGCCGTCCGCTGGCTGCTCGACCACGAGCGCGCCGTCCTGGTCGCCTTCGCGCTGGCCCTCCTGCTGGCGGCCGCGGGCGCCCTCAGCGCGGTCGTCCGCTTCGGCGGCGTCCCCAAGGACAACAGCCTGCGGATCTGGTTCCTCGAGGACGACCCGGCGCTGGTCCGCTACGACGAGTTCCAGGCCGAGTGGGGCAACGACGAAGCCGTCGTGATCGCGCTCTTCGACCCCGAGGGCGTGTTGCGGCGCGAGACCCTCGAGCTGGTGGCGCAGCTCTCGACCCGGCTCCAGGGGCTCGAGCGCGTGGTGCGGGTCACGAGCCTCGCGACGGTGCACTCGGTGTTCGAGGACGCCGCGGGCGAGGTCGAGGTCGCGCGCTACTTCCAGCCGCCCCTCGACGAGGCGGGCGCCGCCGCCGCGCGAGCGCGGGTGCTCTCCGACCCGATCTACCAGCGCCACCTGCTCGCGCCGGACGGCAAGTCGACCGTGCTCAGCGTCCAGCTCGAGACCAGCCGCGACTTCGATCGGCGCCGCAAGGCGATCCTGGGCGAGATCCGGACCGCGGTCAGCGAGACCCTGCGCGCCGCCGGCCGCCCCTTCGGCGGCGGCCCCGGCGGGGGCTGGGCCTGGGGCGGGATCGGCGTGATCCACGTCGCGATCAACGCCATGATCATGCAGGACACGGCGCGCTTCCTCGTGCTGACCAGCGCGCTCTTGCTCTTCGGGCTGTCGCTCGCCTTCCGGCGCGCGCTGGCGGTCGCCGCCTGCCTGCTCTCGGTCGGGGCCGCCACCGCGCTCCTGGTCGGGGCCTACTTCGGGGCCGGCTACTCGCTCAACCTCGTGACCATGGTCCTCCCGCCGCTGGTGATGGTCGTGGGCCTGACCGACTCGGTCTACTTCCTGCTCACCTTCCAGCTCGTGCGAGCCCGGACGCCTGAGCTGCCGATCCGGGAGTCCGTCGTGCGCGCGCTCGGCGCCTGCTTCTGGCCCGGGCTCTTCAACTCGGTCACGACCTCGATCGGGTTCCTGGCCTTCCTGGCGGCGCCGATGCAGGTCGTGCGCCACCTGGGCGCCTTCGCCGGGCTGGGCGTGGCCTGCGCCTTCCTCTCCTCGCTGGTGGTGTGCGCGCTCCTGCTGGAGCGCTTCCCCGAGCGGATCGCGCGGCCCCAGACCGCGAGCGAGGGCCCCCGCGACGACCTGGTCGCGCGCCTGCTCGGCTGGCGTCGCGCGGTCGCCGCGCTGCGTCGTGCCCGC
>CALDQK010000489.1 GCA_937911525.1 uncultured bacterium | reverse complement strand
ATCCGGCGGTCGTCGGCGGTCGCGCGGAAGGCCACCGAGAGGTCCTTGACGGGGACGGCCGCGAGCAGCTGGTCGACGCCCTCGAAGGGGTTGGCCGGATCGGGCTCGGGCTCGGGCTCCTCCTGGGGCAGCCAGTTGAGGATGTCGGTCGCGCGGGGCGGCCAGCGGTCGATCGGGAGCGTGTCCTCGACCCGGACCACCTCGCCCTCGCTCTCGACGTCCTTCCACTTCGAGTTGCGCCAGCCGAAGAACCAGATCCCGCGGGACCAGCGCTGCACGCGGCCGTCCTTGGTGATCCGAATGTCGGGCACGAACTTGCCCGCCAGGCCGGTGCCGCCGGTCTTGAACACCAGGTTGCCCTCGGCGTCGCGGTAGACCTTCTCGATCGTCATCTCCTGCGGCCAGAAGTCCATGCCCATCAAGCGCATGTTGAGCTTCATGTGAATGATGCCGCGCTCGTCCATCTCCATCTTGTTGAAGCGGAGGGGACCGAGGGCCATCGGGCTAGCCGGCTCGAACTCGAGGGTGCGCAGGACGGCCTCGGACTCACCGGGGCGCTTGTCGAAGCCCGCCCGCAGGTGAACCTCGGTCGCGTTCTTGACCGAGAAGGGCCCGAGGTTGGCGTTGCCGACCGGGACGTAGACGCCGGCCTTCTCGCGGCGGGTCCCGTCGTCGACGGTGAAGGTCGCGTTGAGGTTGATCGCCCGGAAGGCCTCGAGGTATTGCCGGACCTCGTCGCCCGTCGGGTTGCGCGCGGGGATCCCCACGTCGTCCAGCCGGACGCTCGCCCCGTCCGGGTTGCTGACGATCGCCTCGAAGGGATCGCTGACCGGCTGGGCGGCGGCCGGAGCGACCAGGCCGAGGAGGCCCAGGCTCAGCGCCAGCAGGACGGTCAGCAGGGGGTTGGTGGTGCGCGTCATGGGGAGCTCTCCCTCTCTCGAAAAGGAAGTGCGCACCATCCGTGCCGCTCATCGGATCTTGTCTGTCAAGGACTTAGATCCGCCACCGAAACGCACCGCGTCCCGCCGCGGAACCGTAACTGAATCGCAAATTCAGATCGTTTCAAGTCCGTATCGGACGAATTCGCCCACGTGGACGCTCAGAGGCGCGGCTGCCAGGCCTCCGTGAAGGCCATCTTGCGGAGGATCCGCAACAAGAGCAGGGCGGTGACCCCGTCCGCGAAGGCCAGCATGAACATCACCACGATCTGATACTTGGCCGCCTCGAGCGGAGCCGAGCCGCCGAGCATCTGCCCGGTCATCACCCCAGGCAGCTTGACGATCCCCACGATCATCATCGCGTTCAGGGTCGGGGTCATGGCGGCGGCCAGCGAGCGGCGCAGGGGCTCCTGGGTCGCCTGGGCCGGGGTCGCCCCCAGCGAGAGCGCCGCCTCGATCGTGGCTCGCCCGTCGCGCAGCTCGTCGTGGAAGCGCTGACCGGCGAGCGCGCCCGCGGTCATGGCGTTGCCGAGGATGATCCCCCCCAGCGGGATGAAGTAGCGCGCGTCCGGCTCATGGATCCCGACCACGGCCTGGGTGACCCAGATCAAGGTCAGCGCCGTCGTCAGCGCCAGGATCACGGTCAGCGCCGGCCCGGTCCCCTGCAAAGCGCGCTCGACCCGGCGGCTCCCCGTCCAGCCGGCCAGGAGGGCCATGGCGCAGAGCACGCCCACGATCCCCAGCCAGGCGTCGAGAGCAAACACCCAGTTGAGGACGAAGCCGACCCCCAGGAGCTGGATCGTGGTCCGCGCGGTCGCGATCAGCCCCTCGCGGACGAGGTTGACCCCCGTGGCCAGCGCCAGGCCGACCACACAGGGCATGAGCAAGCCCGCCAGCGCGAGCCCGCTCCAGCCCGGGTCCAGGATCAGACGGGCGCTCCGCAGTTCTCGCACTTGCCGCCGCTGGGCACGGTCGCCTCGCAGTACTCGCAGCGCCGCGGACCTGCCCCGGACTGCTCGAGCTGCCGGTCGATCTGGCGCTCGGCGAGGTCGAAGATCTTGTCGTGCATGCGCGAGGTCCGGCGGAAGCCGCGGAACACCATGAAGGCCGTGAAGGCGAAGAAGGCGAAGACGATCACGGGGACGACGATCAGCATGCAGAGAACCTAGCCGGACCGGATTGCGGGCTCCATTCGAATCGCGGAGCTTCGCTGGAACGTGAGCGCTTGGCCCGCTACTTCTTGGGCCGGGGCAACCCGCGCTCGAGCAGGACCCGCGTGATCTCGTCCGCGATCACCGCGTTCCCCTTGACCGTGTAGTGGCAGTCGTCGTAGAGGTGCTCGAGGTCCTTGGGCACCACCCGCTCGAGGTCGATCAGGAGCAGCCCCCGCGCGCCCGCGAAGCGACGCAGCTCGTCGTTGTAGGCGACCATTCCCTGGCGCAGCGCCTCAGGCGAGAAGTTGAGCTCGCCGTGGTTCACGTAGCCCATCCACAGCGCCGCCAGCTCGTCTTGGCTCAGCTCGGGCTTGTAGAGGCTGGGCTGGGTCATGAGCGCCAGGGGCACCCCCGCCTCCGCGCACACCGCCGCGATCAGACCCAGGTAGCGCTGAAAGTAGGGCAGCCCGCGGGCGGGGTCTACGCCCTCGCTGAGCGGGGTCTCCCTGGCCCGGTCCTTGTATTTCTGCTCGCGTGAGCGGGTGCGCAGGCGCTGCTTGGCCCGCTCGGCCAGGCGGTAGAGCTTGCAGTGCTGCGCCAGCAGATCCGAGAAGCGGACCTTGGGGGGAGCCAGGCGGTCCGCGTAGTGGCTGGGGTCGAAGCGCGCCGAGGCGGACATGCGCATGTCGTTGATCGCGTGCAGCACCACGACCAGGTCCGGCTCGAGGGCCAGGAGCCGGTGCGCGATCAAGGAGAAGGAGTCGGCGATCGTGTTGCCCGCGATCCCGGTGTTGACCCCGCGCACCGCCACCTCGTCGCCGAGCTTGGCGTTGAGCTGGGTCTCGACCAGCCAGGGGAAGCTCTGCGCGTCGTCGACGGCCACGTTCTCGGTGGTCGAGGCCCCCACGAAGAAGATCCGATAGGCGTTGGCCGGCTTGGGCTGGCCCGGCGGGACCAGCGAGCCGCAGCGGAAGCCGTAGGCGTCGACCGTGAAGCGGTAGGCCTCGCCGGTCTGCGGGTGAACCAGCTCCTGGGTCGCCCCAGGGGTGCGCACGTGGCGCAGGTAGGGATGGGCCGCCGTGATCGGCGCGGGATCGGCCGGACCGACCAGGCGCGCGCTGCACTCGGCGAGGAGCAGCGAGGGCAGGGCGAGCAGCGCCAGGAAGAGGGCCTTCTTCCTCCCGCTCAGGCGACGCCGGGGACGTTCCGCTAGGCTCATGGCCGGACAGGATAGCCCTGTTCGGCCGGAGCGGAGGGGAGCGACCGGTTTGCGGGCTGGAGATCGGATCGACCGCTACGTGCTGCAGGAGCAGCTCGGGCAGGGGGCGATGGGGGCGGTCTATCGAGCCCTCGACCCCGGCCTCAAGCGCGAGGTCGCGCTCAAGGTCCTGCCTCTGCTCCAGCCCGAGCGCGTCGCCCGCTTCGAGCTCGAGGTCGAGGCGCTGGTCCGCCTGCAGCACCCCAACGTGGTCAGGATCCACAGCGCCGGCCAGCACGGGCGCTCGGCCTACCTGGTCATGGACCTCGTCGAGGGTCGGACCCTCGAGCAGCGCTTCCAGGAGCTGGGCCCCTTCCCCGGGCGCGAGGCCTGCTTCCTGGTCGCCAAGCTGGCCGACGCGGTCCAGGCCGTCCACGACGCGGGCCTGCTGCACCGCGACCTCAAGCCCGCCAACGTGATCCTGCGCGAGGACGGCGAGCCCGTCCTGGTCGACTTCGGGATCGCCAAGCAGATCGACCCCGGCCTGCAGGGGCCGACGCGCACGGGGGCCATGATCGGCTCCCCGGGCTACTGGTCCCCCGAGCAGGCCAGCGGCTCGCGCGAGCGGATCGCCGAGCAGAGCGACGTCTACGGGCTGGGGGCGATCCTCTACGCCTGCCTGACCGCCCGACCCCCCTTCGTCGCTCCCAGCATGGCCGAGCTGATGGTCATGACCGCCACCCAGGCCCCCGAGCCCCCCTCTGCCTTCGCGCAGGTCGAGCGGGAGATCGAGCGGATCTGCCTGGCTTGCCTCGCCAAGGAGCCGGGGCAGCGCTACGCCAGCGCGGGGGCCCTGGCCGAGGACCTGCGCCGCGTGGTCGCGGGCAGCTCGGCTCAGCACCTGCCCGCGCGAGGTCGCAAGGGCGCGGGCATCGCTCTGTCCATAGGCGTCCTGGGGCTGGCGCTGAGCGCCGGGATCCTGGCCTGGGGCGTGGGCGGCGGCGAAGCCCCCGACCCCGCGCCGGCCGTGAACGCCTCGGCGCAGGCCTCGCCGACGGCGCTCCCTTCCCAGACGAGCCCTCAGCCGACGCCGCCCGACCTGGGCCCGACCCTGGCCGCGGCGCTCCCGGGCCCCGCTCTTCACCAGGAGGCCCGCCGGCTCACGCGCGAAATCGGCCGCGAGCTCACGTCGCGCTACCCCGCCTTGGCGCGAATCGAGCGGCGAGCGCGCCTCCTGCCCCTCCGGGGGCTGCGCGCGAACATGGTCGACCTGGCCCTGCAAGTCCGCTATCGAGAAGACACACGCCCCACGACGGCGGCCGTGCTCTACCAGGCGGCCGTCGAGTTGGGCGACGAGCGGGCCTGGACCGAGCTGGGCGTCTCGATCGGCATGGGCGAGGCTGGCGCCCCGCTCGACCCCGGGCTCCGCTCGCGAATGTTGCTCCTGGCGCTCGGCTGGCGCTCGCTGCCAGCGACCGACGCGCTGGCGGGCGCATGGCTGACCGGGCACGGGCTGCCGCGCGACCTCGCCCTCAGCGCCGCGGCGCGCCAGTTGGCGCTCGCGTTCGGGCACACCCAGTCTCGAACCCAGGCCCAGGAGCTCGAGCGAGCCGGCGTCTCGCTGCCCCCGCGAGGTCTCGCCTGGAGCCGCATGCGCGCCGAGGCGGCGCGCGCGGCGCAGGTGGCCCCCGTGCCCTACGAGGATCGCGGGCCGCCGCCCCCCCAGCTCGCCCGCACGCAGCTGGCGGCTCGCGTGCGCCCCTTCCTGGCCTGGCTTCCCCTCCGCTTCCCGGCCTTCGCCGAGCTGCTGGCTCGCGCAGAGGCTCTGCCGCACGACACCCCCGCCGCCTGGGAGCAGGCCGTCACCCGAGCGGACGACCCCGCCCAGCGCGCGGCCCTGGCCCTGCGCCCCATGCTGCAGGGCTACCTCGGTCGCCTACCCGAGCTGGCCCAGGCCTTCCTGCGCGGCGAAGGCGCCCCGCGCGATCCCTTGCTCGGACGCCTCCTGCTCGCTTTCGACGTCGAGCACCGACCTGGCCGGAACGCCTCGATGCGCTGCCTGGTCGACGCCTTCCTGGAGTCACAGCCCGAGGTCGCGGCGGCCTGCGCCCGCTTGATCGTGGCGCGGGCCCCCAGGGAGGTCGCGCTCCTGCTCCCGATCCCCGCCGCGGAGATCAGCGAGGCCGAGGCCTGGCGCGTGTTCTGGCGCGCGCAGCGCGCGGACCTCCAGGCCGCCGGCCTGCTCGGCGGCGCGCCGCCGGCGCTCGCGCTCCCTGCCCGCCTCAGCGAGGTCCCGCGCAGCGGGGCCTCGGCTCGCGGTGGGGCGCGGCTGACCTGGCTATCCCGCTACGTCCCCGCCCTCCAGTGGCTGGAGCGCGAGCGCCAGGCGACCCCCCGGCCGCAGTCCGTCGCGCTCGCGCTGAAGCAGGCGCAGGTCGCCCACGACCCGCGCCGCCACGAGGCGCTCCGAATGCACCTCGCGCGGGCCGACGACCTCGGCGCCATGCGCGACCTGATCGCGGCCCTCGGGCACGGAGAGGGACTCCCCACGGATCGAGTCGCCCTGCGCCGGCTCATGCTCGAGCTGACGGCGCTCGGCGATGGCGGCGCCGCGGCTAGCCTGCAGCAGCTCCACCCCGAGCTCGTCGCGGAGCTGCGGGTGATCTCCGCCGAGCTCGGCCACAAGCGCTCGCGCGAGTTCGTCGCCGGTCGACGCTCGCTCGGTGAAGCGCTGCCCAGCCCAGAGGAGGCCTGGTCGCGCCTGCGCGCAGCGAGCGCGGACTGGCTCGCGCAGCCCCTCTCCGACGCCCTCGTGCGCGCCGCTCCGCTGCGCAAGGCGCCCTGGCGCAGGGCGCGGCTGCGGGCGACCGTCCAGGCCCTCGGCGCCCGCTGGCCTCAGCTCGGCGCGGCCTTGGCGGCGCCACCTCCCGAAGTCAGCGCCGAGGCCCTGGCCCGCGCGCGGGCCGCCAACGAGCGCGAGCTGGCGCTCCGGATCGCGGTCGCGCTGGCGCTCCCGGGCAAGGCGGCCGACGTGCTGCGCCTGGTCAAGGTGCTCGACGACGACCCCAGCCTGGTCGCGCCGGCCCTCGCCCTGACCCACGCCGTCTACGACCTGAGCGGAGAGGCGGATCACCTCCGCCGGCTGACGGGCTTCTACCGCAACCAGGGACTGCTCGCGCTCTCAGCCCTCTGCGCGACCCTGGCCGGCGAGCTGGGGGCCGAGCGAGAGCTAAGGATCCAGCTCCCCTGGCTGGCGGAGGAGGCCCGCGAGCGGGCCTTCGCCTACGAGCGCGAACGGGCCTACGCCTGCGCGGGCTTGCCAGCCCTCGATCTGCCCTCGCGCTGAGCTGCGACCGATCGCCGCACGCACCCTGGGCGGGGCGGGTGAAGCTAGGGCATGGACGCGAGCTTCGACGACGCCCTCGACCGCGAGCTCTTGCGCGACTTGAGCGCGCGCCGCGACGGCCCCGGCCTGGTGCGCCTCGGCGCGCAGCTCCTGCTCCTCCTCGCCGGCGGCGCGCTCCTCGTCGCGGCCCCGCCCCTGATCGCGGGAGAGGGCCCCGCCCTCGCCGCCTGGAGTCCGCTCCAGGGCGCCGCCGCGCTCCTCGGCCTGACCCTGCTCAGCCTGGCCAACCTGAGCCTCTTCGCGACCCTGCACGAGTCGACCCACGGGACGGCCTTCCGCCAGCGCGCCCTCAACGAGGCCGCCGCCTGGTTCGCGGCCCTGGCCGGCCAGATCATGCCGCCCCAGCTGATGCGCGAGTTCCACTTCGCGCACCACCGCCACACGCACGAGCTCGAGCAGGACCCCGAGCTCGGCGGCCTGGCCTTCATGGCCCGCTGGCCGCGCGGCCTGCTCTGGCTGGGCACGGTCTCGGGCCTGC
>CALDQK010000488.1 GCA_937911525.1 uncultured bacterium | reverse complement strand
CGCCTGCTCGGCTGGCTGGCCGACCTGGTCCCGCGCCGGCCGCGCCTGCTCCTGGCGGCCTCGCTCGCGGTCGCGGTCCTGGCGGGGGTCGGGATTTCACGCCTGAAGATCGACTCCTGGTCGCTGGGCTACTTCCCCCCCAGCCACGAGATCCGCCAGCACGACCAGGCGCTGCTGGACTCGATCGGGCCCTACCTGCCGCTGGAGCTGGTGCTGAAGGCGCCTGGCGAGGCGGGCGTGCGCCGGCCCGACGTGCTGGCCGGCGTCGCGAGCCTCTGCTCCGTGGTCGTGGCCGAGGAGCCCTCGGTCAGCCGCGTCACGAGCCTGCCCACGGTCGTCCAGCGCCTGACCCAGGTCCTGAGCGGCGACGAGCAGGCCGCCCTCCCGGCCGATCCCCAGGCGATCGATCAGGTGCTGACCTTCTACGACCCGCGCGCGCGCGAGGACCCGGTGTGGCTGGCCGACGCCCACTGGTCGACGACCCGCTTCCAGTTCGCGATCAAGAACGAAGGCGCCATGGCGGGGCGCGCCCTGCTGGAGCGGATCCACGCGCGCGCGCCCGCTCACCTCCCGCCCGACGTCGAGCTGATCTCGGGCGGCTACATGCCCCTCTACGCCAAGCTGGTCGAGCACCTCGTCGTCAGCCAGGTCCGCTCGATCGCGATCACGGTCGTCGTGGTGTTCTTCCTGATCGCGCTCCTGTTCCGCTCGCTCCGCTACGCGCTGCTGAGCTTCCTGCCCAACGTGCTGCCGGTGGCGCTGACCCTGGCGCTGATGGGCTTCCTCGGGATCAACCTCGACATGGCGACGGTGATGGTCGCGGCGATCTCGCTAGGGGTCGCCGTCGACGACACGATCCACTTCCTCTACGCCTTCCGGGCCGCCCACGCGCTCTCGGGCGACGCCGAGCAGGCCGTGCGCGACACGATCACGACCACCGGGCGGGCGATCCTGAGCACCTCGCTGGTCGTCGTGCTCGGCTTCCTCGTGCTCGGCTTCGCGACGATCAAGACGATCTCGCTCTTCGGGCTCCTGCTCTGCGTGACGATGCTCGCGGCGCTCGTGGCCGAGTTCCTCGTCACCCCCGCGCTGCTGCTCTCCTTCCCGCCCTCAGTCCTTCCCCAGCGCGCGGCGGTAGGGCAGGAGCAGGAGCAGCAGCCAGGGAGCGCAGAGCAGCGGTAGCCAGGCGAGCGCCGGGCGGCGCAGCTTGCGGGCGGCGTGGCTGGTCCACAGGTTGAGCCCCTGGAAGCTCTCGAAGGCGCCGGTGTCCACGACCGCGGGCGAGTCGACCCCGAAGTCGCGCAGGGGATAGCGCCCCCCCTGTCCGCGCAGCTTCTTGCTCAGGATCAGGCTGACGCCGAGCACGTCGCCGGGGAGCTCGTCGCGGACCTCGGCCGGAGCCGCCGTAAAGCGCAGGTGGTGGTATTCCTGGGTCGTCTGGAGCGCGCCGATCCCCGCCACGAGCAAGGACGCCAGGCTCAGCGCGGCCAGGCCGCGGCGCGCTGCGACGCGGTCCTGGCGGGGCCAGGCGTAGAGCGCCGGGAGCAACCACAGGGGGAGCGCCGGCACGAGCAGGCGCGGACCCCAGGACCAGCCTCCCGTGGGTGAGGACCAGCTGGCGGCGACCAGGAGGTTGAGGGCGATCAGGGCCGCGGCGAGGGCCGCCTCGCGCGGGCGGCGGCGGAAGAAGCGCGGCCAGCCCGCCAGGCCGAGGGCCAGGATCGGCGAGTAGACGAACATGCCCGCCTCGCTGGAGAGGGTCAGCAGCCACAGGTTCCGGGGCAGCGCGGAGAGCCCGAAGCCCGCGGCGCTCTGCCCGTAGCCGGTCTCGAAGGGGCTCCCGAAGCGGAGCGCGTTCATCCCGAGCACGAACACGAGCCCCAGGACCGGCCCGATCGCGAGCAGGGGGAGCTGGCGTCGGCGCGCGGGCTGGAGCGCCGCGTAGAGCAGGCCCAGGGGCAGGTAGAGCACGAACACGACCTTGCAAGCGAGCAGGGCGCCCATGGCGAGCGAGGCGCCCAGCGCGGGTCCCCGCCGGCTGGGGTCGGCGGTGAGCCCCGCGTAGGCGCCCAGGAGCAGGCAGGCCTGGAGCGCCTCGTTGAAGTCGCAGGTCGCGTAGCGCCAGAGCACCGTGCCGAGGCCCAGCAGGACCGCGAGTCCGCAGGCCTGCTCGAGCGACGCCCCCCAGCGCAGGGCCAGGAGCGCGAGCAGCGCGCAGCACAGGGCGCCCCAGGGCGCGTTCGCCAGCGAGACGAGGAAGTCGCTCACGAGGGCCGGGTCGAGGCCGGTCGCGGCGCCCGCGCCCTCGCCGAGCGCGATCAGCGGCAGGTAGAGGAGCGGCAGGGCCGGGCCGTAGCGCGAGTAGTGGCGACCGTCGGGGCCGGCCAGGGTCCCGAAGCCAGGCTCGATCGCGAGGGTGCCCTGGCGGTAGAGGGCGCGCGCGCTCTGGACCGAGAACCCGGTGTCGGCGATCTCGACGTAGCCCTTGGCCGTCAGCGCGTAGAGGCCCGCCAGCAGCAAGGTCAGCGCGAGCAGGGCCCGGCGAGCCGCCGGAGGAAGGGCGCGCTCTCCTGACCCGGCTTGGCTCTTGGACCCTCGGCTCACTCCGCGCACGATACCGGGGCCGAGCGCTTGCCGAGCCAGCCCCGTGACCTCTAAGCTGGTGCCATGCCGATCGCCAAGCGCCGCGTGCTGCTCCTCTACCCGCGCTTCCCAGAGACCTACTGGGGGCTGCAGTATTCGCTGCCGGTGATCGGGCGGAAGTCCTTCATGCCGCCCCTGGGCTTGCTGACCGTGGCGGCGCTCTGTCCAGCCGAGCGCTTCGAGTTCCGCCTGGTGGACCTCAACTGCGGGCCCCTGCGCGAGGAGGACCTGGCCTGGGCCGACGAGGTGTTCCTCTCGGCGATGATGGCCCAGAAGCGGAGCCTGCGCGAGCTCTCCGCCCGCTGCCGCGCGGCGGGCAAGCGCGTGTTCCTCGGCGGCCCGCACGCGACGGCCTCGCCCGAGGAGTGCGCGCCCCTCGCCGACGTGCTCGTGCTCGGCGAGGCCGAGACCGTCTGGGGGGAGGTCCTGGCGGACCTCGAGGCGGACAGCCTGCGCCCGCGCTACCAGAGCGAGGACAAGCCCGACCTCTCGCTCACGCCGGTCCCGCGCTTCGACCTGGTCGACGTCGCCGACTACTTCACGATCCCGATCCAGTTCTCGCGCGGCTGCCCCTTCCAGTGCGAGTTCTGCGACATCATCGTGATGTTCGGGCGCAAGCCCCGCACCAAGTCGCCGGCGCAGATCCAGGCCGAGCTGAGCGCCGTGCTCGCCACCGGCTACCGGGGGGACATCTTCTTCGTCGACGACAACTTCATCGGCAACAAGAAGAAGACCCAGGAGATCCTCGAGGCGATCCGCGCCTGGAACGAAGCGCACCAGGAGCCCTTCGAGTACACCACCGAGGCCTCGGTCGACCTGGCGCAGAAGCCTCGCCTGCTGCAGGCGATGGTCGACGCCAAGTTCCGGCGGGTGTTCCTCGGGATCGAGTCCCCCTCGGCCGCCAGCCTGGAGGAGACCAAGAAGTATCAGAACCTGCGCGCCTCGATCGAGGAGTCGGTCCTCACGATCGCGAGCGCCGGGGTCAACGTGATGGCCGGGTTCATCGTCGGCTTCGACAGCGACCCCGCCAACATCTACGACCTCCAGATCGACCTGATCCGGCGCCTGCCCGTGCCGATGGCCATGATCGCGCGCCTGGAGGCCGCCCCCGGGACCCCGCTCTACGCGCGAATGGAAGCCGAAGGGCGCCTGGTCAGCGAGCGCGAGGGCTTCGTGCCGAGCCGCGTCGGCGACTCCAACATCGAGCCCCTGGGCAGCCTGCGCGAGGTCCTGCGCGAGTACCGCCGCGTGCTGACCACGATCTACGCGCCCAAGGCCTTCTTCGCGCGCGTGTTCCTGGCCAACACGGTCGCCCCCAAGCCGCGCTCCTTCTTGGCCGGCCTGCGCGGGCTGATCGCCCAGCTGAAGATCGGGCTGAACTACTCGACCGGCCTGGGCGGCCTGTGGCGCTTCTTCGCCAGCCAGCCCGTGGCCTACCGGCGCGAGGCCATCCGGCTCTTCCTGCGCCTGCTCTTCCGCCGGCCCGACCGCCTCGGCCTCTACCTGGGCTACGTGATCCTCGGCAACCACATGCACCGCTTCACCTTCGAGAGCGCGGTGCCCCTCCTGGACGAACAGATCCGCGAGGCCGACGCCAAGGCCGCGGCGCTGGCGAGCGAGCAGCAGAGGGCCAGGCGCGCCCCGCGCAGGCTGCCCCAGCTGGCCGCCGAGTAGCCAGGGAGACCGTCGGTCCCCGCCTCTGTTTACCTCCTCTTGCTAGAACCTGTAGAGGTTGGGGAGGTCGGATGACCGAACAGAAGCTCGAAGTCGGAGCGCTCGAGGTCATGGCGCGCGGAGCGGGCTTCATCGAGAGCTTGCAGGCGATCTGCAGCCTCGTTGAAGAGCACGTCGCGCCGCCCGGCTCAGTGGCTTCAGTCATGGTCTTCGACGAAGGGCGCCTGGTCGCGCGCGCCGCGCCGAGCCTGCCCTCCTTCGTGGGCGTCGTGCTGACCCCTGGGCCTTGCTCTGGCTCTTGCGGCGCGGCCGCCGCCTCGCGGAGGCCCGAGTTCGTGTTCGACACCCTCGAGGACGATCGCTGGTCCGAGCTGCGCGACGTGGCCACGGAGACGGGCATTCGCTCCTGCTGGTCGATCCCGGTCATGAACCGCGAAGACGAGGTCGTGGCGACCTTCGCGATCTCGGGCTTCGAGCCGGGTTTGCCCTCGCCGCGACAAGAGGAGGCCCTGCGCGTGGCCTCCGCCCTGGTCCGCCTCGCGCTCGAGCGCGAGCAGGATCGAGCTCGACACGAGCGGCTCGAGCAGCAGCTCCGGGTCAGCCGCCAGCTCGAGGGCCTGGGCGTGCTCGCGGGCGGTGTCGCTCACGACTTCAACAACCTGCTCAGCGTGATCGTCGGCAACGCCGAGATGAGCCTGGAGCACGACGACATGAACCTCGTGCGCCCTCGGCTGGAGCGGATCCGCAAGGTCGCGCTCCAGGGCGGCGCCCTCTGCCGGCAGATCCTCGACTACGCGGGGCGGGAGCAGCGCGAGAGCGAGCCGGTCCGCTTCGACGAGCTGGTCGGTGAGACGGTCGACCTCTGCCGCAGTCACGCCCAGGGCCGCGCGCGGATCGAGCTGCACGCGCTCGAAGAGCTGGTGGTCGAGGGGAGCCAGACGCGGCTGCAGCAGGTCGCCCAGAACCTGATCCTCAACGCCGTCGACGCGGCGGAGCAAGGGGGCTCCGGCGTCGAGGTCCGCCTGGAGCGGACCGAGCTGACGCCCTCGGCCCTCGAGCTCTGGGACCTGGCCGGCCGCGCGGGCGAGGTCGCGCTCCTGAAGGTCCGCGACGAGGGCCCCGGCATGAGCCCGGAGGTGCGCGAGCGGATCTTCGAGCCCTTCTTCACGACCAAGCCCCAGGGGCGCGGGCTCGGCCTGGCGGCGACCCTCGGGATCCTCCATCGCCACGAGGGGTCGCTCCGCGTCGTGACCTCCCCCCAGGGCTCGACCTTCGAGGTCGCCTTGCCCCTGGCAGCCCCCTCCAGCCCCGTGGAGCAGCCGGAGCCCGAGACGCGCGCTCGAGCCGCGCGGATCCTCGTCGTCGAGGACGACCCGGGCGTGGCCGAGGTGGTCGTGCACGTGCTCGCCAAGGAGCACAGCGTCGAGCACGTCCCGGACGGCGTGACGGCCCTCGCCAAGCTCGAGGAGGGGAGCGCCTTCGACCTCTTGGTGCTCGACCTCTCGCTGCCCAAGATGGACGGGGAGGAGGTCTACCGGCGACTCCGCGCGCGAGGGATCGAGCTGCCCGTGCTGTTCTCCTCGGGCCGCGGCGACGCGCCCGCCGTGAAGGACCCCCGCACGGCGTACCTGAGCAAGCCCTACGTGGGGACCGAGCTGCGGGACCTCGTCCAGCGGCTCCTCAGCCAGGCCTAGGGATCGACCGCGCAGCCTGAGGCCCGAGGCACGTGGCGCGCCTGGGCTCCCCCCACCAGACTGGTGGGGTGAGCCAGATCGGCAAGCGGCTGGGGGCCTACGTGGTCGAGCGCGAGATCGCGCGCGGCGGGCAGGGGGTCGTGCTGGCCGCCCACCACCTGGAGACGCAGCGCCCCGTCGCGCTCAAGCTCTTGACCGGGAGCGGGGACCCCGGCGTGGGCAAGCGCTTCCAGCAGGAGGCGCGGATCCTGGCCGCCCTGGAGCACCCCAACGTGCTGCGGGTCTACGACCTCTTCGAGTGGAAGGGCCTGGCCTGCATGGTGCTCGAGCGCGTCGAGGGCCCCTCCCTCGAGGCGCTCGCCGAGCGCGCCGGCGGGACCCTGGATCCGCTGGAGGTGTGCCGACTGCTGCTCCCGCTGAGCGACGCGCTGGCGACCTGCCACCGCAAGGGCGTGATCCACCGCGACCTCAAGCCGGCGAACGTGCTGCGCGAGGAGGCCAGCGGGCGGCCGGTCCTGCTCGACTTCGGGCTCGCGCAGCGCGACCAGGCGCTGCTTCCCGACGCCTCCCTCGACCGGACGCGCCTCTCGCTGACCGGCGAGATCAAGGGGACCTTCCGCTTCATGGCGCCCGAGCAGGCCCAGCCCGGACGCGCGGGCGACACGGGACCCGCGACCGACGTCTACGGGCTGGGCGGCTTGATCCTGGCCCTGGTGGGCGGCTCGGCCCCGACGACCGGCGAGGGCCCGCCGGTCGTGATCCTGCGCCGGGTCGTCGAGGAGCCGGCCCCGGACTTGTGGTCCCTGCGTCCCGACGCCCCCGCGGCCCTGGCCGAGCTCTGTCGCCGCTGCCTGGCCAAGGACCCCGCGGCGCGGCCCAGCCTGGCCGAGGTCGCGCGCGGCCTGGCCGCGCTCCTCGAGCAGCCGGCCCCGGCCTTCGCGCTGGCCGAGGAGTTCGAGCCGCCGCCGCCCCTGCCGGGCAAGGAGCTCGCCCCGAGCGACCCCCGCCAGGTCGGCCCCTACCTGCTGGAACGCCGCCTCGGGGAGGGCGGCATGGGCGCGGTGTTCCTCGGCCGACACCGCTCGCTGGGGGCGCGCCGCGCGATCAAGATCACGGACGCCTTCGGCGGCGAGACCCGCGTGGCGCGCTTCGGGCGCGAGGTCGAG
>CALDQK010000487.1 GCA_937911525.1 uncultured bacterium | reverse complement strand
GAGCGCGGCTTCCGCGGCATGCGCGGCCAGCGCGGCGGCGAGCGCGGCTTCCGCGGCATGCGCGGCCAGCGCGGCGGCGAGCGCGGCTTCCGTGGCCGTCGCGGCTTCCGCAGCAGCTTCCTCGGCGAGGTCGAGGGCTTCGACTACCTCGACCTCTAGTCGACGATCCAGCGCACCTTTCGGAGACGCCGCGCCCTCGGCCGCGGCGTCTCTTTCGTGTGTGCCGCCGTACACGCGCGACCCCCAGCGAAGCGCCGGGGGTCGAGCGTGGAAAAAGAGAGGAGTTCGTCTACTTGGGATACTTGGTCGGCTTGCCGATCCGCTCGATCGACTGCTGAGCCCCCTCCTCCGGGGAGGTCTCGAGCGGCTGGGTCTTCAAGGGCGTCAGGGGCTTGGTCGGGCGAAGGGGCTTGGTCGGGCGAGGGAAGCGCGCGGGGGGAACCCAGTCGTCGTCCTCGGCCCGCGCGGTCGGCTCGATCGGCTTGGCCGGCTTCTTCGGCTCGGTCTCCGGGTGCTTGGGAGCGGGCCGCTCGCCGGCCAGGATCTTCTCGGCCTGGGTCGAGCCCTTGGGCTGGCGGGGCTTCGCCGGCAGGCGGCGCGAGCTCATGCGGTCGGCCACGGCGCGCTCGGCCTCCCACTCGTCGTAGCGAGGCAGCGACCCGTCGCGCTTGGCGTCCGCGAGGTGCTGCAGGCGCTCGGTCTTGTCCATGCTGTTCCAGTGGGCGAGCAGGAAGCCGGCGCTGGGCAGCTCGCCCACGTAGTTGCCGTCGGCGACGACGTCGATCGCCAGCTCGGCGCCGGGCTTGGGCGCGATCCGATCCCGCGCCGCCCGGAGGACCATCCCGACCGGCAGCCGACGCGCGCGCGCCGGGTCGGTCCGCAGCAGGTAGAGCTCCTTGGGCGAGACGTAGAAGGCCTGGCGCGCCTCGGCGCGCGTCCGGTCTTCGATCTCGAGCCGGATCCGCTCCACGTTGGGTCCGTCGAGCTCGCGCAGGTCCTGCTCGGGGGCCGCGACCACGACCTCGCGGCTGGCCTGGCTGAGGACCCGGGCCTGCTCGCCGAAGCGAGCCCGCACCGCGCGCTCGATATCGGCCGCGCTGCGACGGGTCTGCCCAGCCAGGAGCTTGGCGGCGTCGAGCTTGCGCACCACCCAGCCCTTCTTCTTCTTGCTCTTGTCTTGGGCCTGAGCCGAGCTGGCGGCTCCAAAGGTGATCAGGGACGCGATCAGTAGCAGGCGGACGTTCATGGCTCTCTCCTCGTGTTGCGTCCAACCAGGACGCAACGCGGGAGCCAGAACGTCTAACTCAAGTGCTTTTGCTGCAGAGACTTGAAATGTGTCGAGATCCCTACAGCCCGCCGGGAGGCGACGCCGCTCGTCTCAGCGCGCGTCGCGCGCTCGTCGCGGGGTGTCGCTAGCGTTTGCGGACCAGGCCCCGCGCCCAGAGGGGGGACTTCCCCGCCGGCTTGCCCTCGGAGCCCGGCTTCGACTTCCCCGCCCCCGGCGTGACCTTGCCCCGACGCAGCCCGCGCCCCGCCAGCCGCGGGGTGCGCGGCGCCTTGCTCGGGTCGGGCTCGCGGCCCGCCTCCCGGCGAGCCGCGATCGCCCGCTGGCCCCGCTCGGGCAGGACCATGGGCTCGCGCAGGATCGGGTCCCAAAGCAGGTCCTGGGGCAGCTCGTAGAGGAAGCGGCTCGGGCAGCGCTCCTCGCTGGTCCCGCGCTGCGTGCGCTGGTTGGCGTAGCAGAGCACCAGGCGCTGCTTGGCCCGGGTGAAGGCCACGTAGGCCAGCCGCCGCTCCTCCTCCTCACCCCCCTCGGCCAGCGAGCGGCGGTGCGGGAAGAGCCCCTCCTCGAGGCCGACGCAGAACACGACGCGGAACTCGAGCCCCTTGCTCGCGTGGACCGTGGTCAGCAGCACCGCGTCGCGGTCGTCGCCGCCCTTGTCCTGGGCGTCGAGCAGGGAGAGCCGGTCCAGGAAGCGCCGCGCGCGCGCCTCGGCCGACACGGGGATCGGCCCGCGCGCGCTGGCGTCGGCGGCCCGGGCGGCCTCGAGCAGGCGGCGCAGGTCCTCCTGGCGTCGCTCGGCGTCCTCGCCCATGGCCAAGGCGCTGAAGCCCTCGGGCTCGTCGAGGGACTCGCCCAGCTCGTCCATGGCGCCGATCACGAGCGACTCGACGCTGGTCTTGGCCGACTCGGCCAGGCGCGCCACCCGGCCGGCGAAGCCCGCCAGGCGCTCTCGGGTGGGCGCCGTGAGCCCGGCGATCGACTCGGCGCTGCGGCAGGCCTCGAGCAGCGCGCAGCCCTCGGCCCGCTGGACCTCGTGCAGCCGGTCCCGGGTCCGCTTGCCGACGCCGGGGATCTTGCCCAGCGCGCGCAGGCAGGCCAGGTCGTCGCGCGGGTTGAGCGCGAGCCGGATCCAGGCCAGGGCGTCCTTGATCGCCGCCCGCTCGCAGAAGGAGGTCCCGCCGGCCATGGCGCAGCGAACCCCGCGCTGGATCAGGGCGTCCTCGTAGGCGCGCGCGCCGACCGCCGAGCGGAACACGACCGCGATCTCGCTGGGCGGCATGCCCTCGTTGATCGCCTCCATGGCGGCCTTGGCCACGAACTCCGCCTCGCGCTCGGCGTCGAGGCAGGCCACGACCTCGATCGGCTCGCCGACCTCGCCCGTGGGCAGCAGCTGCTTGTCCTTGCGCTCGGCGTTGTGCTGGATCAGGTGGTTGCTGGCCTGCAGGATCGTGGCCGTCGAGCGGTAGTTGTGCTCGAGCAGCACCACCTTGGCGCCGCTGAAGTCGTTCTCGAAGCGGAGGATGTTGCCCATGTCCGCCCCGCGCCAGCCGTAGATCGACTGGTCCGGGTCGCCGCACACCGCCACGTTGCGCCGCGCGGCGCCCAGGATCCGGGTCAGCCGATACTGGCTGTGGTTGGTGTCCTGGTACTCGTCGACCAGGATGTAGTGGAGCTGGTCGTGGACCTTGGCCCGCACCGCCTCGTCTTGCTCGAGCAGGTGGACCGACTCCGCCACGAGGTCCTCGAAGTCGAGCGCCCCGCGGGCCTGCTGCAGCTTGCGGTAGTGGGGCAGGACCGCCGCCGCCGCCCGGTCCAGCTCGCTGATCGCCTGGGTCCGCGCCGCCTCGTCGTCGAGGAGCTCCTTGGCCCGCCCGATCCCGTGGGCCAGGTCCGAGACCTTGACCCGCTTGAGGTCGATCCGCGCCGACACGGCGGCCTCCCGGATCAAGCCCAGCTGCTCGGCCCCCGACAGGATCGCGAAGCGGAGCGGCCAGCCGCGCTTGTCGCCGTATTGGCGCAGCAAGCGGACCGCGAAGGCGTGGAAGGTCGCGATCAAGGGTCCCGGCGTCCGCTCGCCGCGCTTGCGCTTGCGCTGGAGGTCGGCGGTCGTGCCCAGGAGCTGGTGCACCCGCTCCCGCATCTCGCCGGCGGCCTTATTGGTGAAGGTGATCGCGAGGATCGTGCCCGGGTCGACCCCGTCGCCCACCAGGCGCGCGATCCGACGCGTGACCGTGCGGGTCTTGCCCGAACCAGCCCCTGCCAGGATCAGGAGCGGACCCTCGGTGTGCATCACGGCGGCGCGCTGCTGCGCCGTCAGCCCTTCGACCAGCTCGGAGTGCTTCATGGAGGCCATCGTTGTAGGCGATGGCCCCGACAACGCCGCCCCCACCTGCAGCGCCCCCCTGGTCGGATAGGATCGGCCTCAGGAGAGGGCGAAGGCAGACGATGCGCACCTGCGGGGTGACGTTTACGGCCGGCACCGGCTCGCGGCGCATGGAGCTGCGCGAAGGCGGCCAAATCGTGATCGGACGGTCGCGCGAGGCCGACCTGCACGTCAACTCACCTCGCCTCTCCCGCCAGCACTGCGTGATCCGCTTCGCCGAGCGCGGGCTGACCCTCAGCGACAACAACTCCTCCAACGGGACCTTCGTCAACGGGCGCCGGATCGAGCAGGCTCTGCTCCGGCCGGGCGACATCGTCCAGGTCGGCGGGATCGCGATCCGCGTCGACTTCGACCCCAAGGCGGCGGCCAAGCTCGACCTGCGCTGCGAGCGCTGCGGACGCCTGGTCTCCATGGCCCGCTGCGAGGACGGGCAGGTGTTCGAGCTCGGCAAGCAGTTCCTCTGCCCCGAGTGCGTGCTCGTGCTCCGCCACGAGAACCTCAGCCAGGCCGAGCAGCACATGGCGGAGGTCCTCGAGCGCGAGGGCTTCAAGATCGAGCGCAAGACGCCGCTCAGCTCGGGGATCATTCCCGTGTTCTCGGCCACGCGCATCGACCTCGGCACCCAGGTGCTCGTCAAGGCGCTGCCCCTGCTGGCGGGCGTGGGCGAGAAGAAGATCAAGCGCTTCCAGTCCGAGGCCAAGAGCGCCGCCAAGGTCCGCCACGAGGGCGTGGTCGAGATCTACGACATTCGCAAGACCGACAACGTGCTCTACATCGTCATGGAGCACGTCGAGGGCGAGCTGCTCCTCGCCCACCTCGAGCGCAAGGGCAAGCTCGCCCTGCGGCCGGCGCTCAAGGTCGGCCTGCGGGTCGCCCGCGCGCTGACCGCCGCCCACCAGCAGGGGATCGTGCACCGCGACCTCAAGCCGGGCGGGATCCTGATCGACGGGCGCGGCGCCCCCAAGGTGTGCGACTTCGGCCTGGCCAAGGACCTGTGGTCGATCACCTCGGACGTGACCGGCCCCGAGGAGACCTTGGGCACGATCCGCTACATGCCGCCCGAACAGGTCAAGAACGCGCGCGAGGCAGACCACCGCGCCGACATCTACTCCTGGGGCGCGACCCTCTATCACGTGCTGACCGGCAAGCCGCCCTACTCGGACCGCGGCGAGCTGGAGCTCATGAGCCAGGTGATCTCGGGCACCCTCCCCCCCTTCGTCCCCGAGGGGAGCACCGAGCTGCCGGCGTCCGTCGCCAACCTGCTGAGCAAGTGCCTGGCCGCCGACCCGCTCCAGCGCTACCAGAGCGCCGACGACCTCGAGCTGGCCCTCGGCGAGGTGATCGTGTCCGAGCTCGGCGTGCGCGGCTTCAAGGGCGACCCCGAGCTGCTGCTCTCGCTCGACCCCTCGATGCTCGACTCCCGCCGCGGTCCGGCCCCGGGAGGCATGGCGGGCAGCTTCGAGCGCACCGACGAGCTGATCGAGTTCCTCCAAATGGTGGAGTTCAACAGCAAGGCGGGCGTGCTGGCCATTCACGGCCAGGCGACCTCGGGGCACCTCGCCTTCCAGGACGGGCGCCTGCGGGCCGCGGTCACCCAGGACGGACGCCGCGGCCAGCCCGCGATCGAGTCCCTGCTCGACGTCCGCTCGGGCCGCTTCGAGTTCGACCCCAAGCTCCCCGCGGGCTTCCACCCCGAGCTCGACGTGAGCGTCTCCAGCCTGCTGCTCGACGTGCTCCGGCGCCGAGACGAGGAGTCCGCCGACGACACCGGCCTGATCTAGTGCCGCCCAGCAGGCCCGGCGGATACGAGCTCCTCGAGCTGCTCGGCCGCGGCGGCATGGGGGCCGTCTACCGCGCCCTGGCTCTGGATCGGCACGGAGGAAGGCGCGGTGCTCCGTCTCGAGTGGCCCTCGGGCTCAAGGGCCCACGACCTTGCAAGCCGGAAGCGCCTCCCGCAGGCGGGCGACGTCCTCCGCGCTCACGCTCGCTCCCCGGAGCGTGACGCGCTCCAGCTCGGTCAGCTCGAGCAATGGCGACACGTCGCTGACCTTGGTCTCGCGCAGCGCGAGCCACCTCAGCTCCCTCGCGCTGGACAGCGGAGAGAGGTCGCGAACCTGGGTGTAGTTGAGGTCGAGCCGCTGGAGGCCGCTGAGCCCCGACAGGGCGGAGAGGTCCGCCGCCTTGCTCTTGTCGAGGTCCAGCCGCACCAGCCGCGTCAGCTCCCTCAGCGGAGCCAGGTCCTTGACCTTGGTCCCCGAGAGCCGCAGCTCGCGTAGCCGGAGCAGCCCAGAGAGCGGAGCCAGATCGGCCACGCGAGTGTCTCGGAGGTCGAGGACCTCGAGCCTCGAGAGGCCTGAGAGCGGGCCCAGATCGCTCAGCGGAGCGCCAGACAGGCGGAGCTCGCAGAGCTGCTGCGCTCCCTCGAGCGCGCGGAGGTCCGCGACCTTGGTCTTCGCCAGGCCGAGGCTCTCCAGGTCCTTCAAGGCAGCCAGCGGCTCGAGATCCTCGACCGCCGCCCCGTGCAAGTCGAGGTGCTTGAGGGCTCTCAGAGATCCGAGCCAGCTCAGGTCCTTCAAGCGCTCGCCTCGCGCGAGGCGCTTCGAGCCGAGCCCCAGTGACTCGAGCCCCTGGAGCGCTTCGAGCCCCACCAGGTCAGCTGCTCTCTTCGGGCTCAGCTCGAGAGCACGAAGCCAGGGGAGCCGGGCCAGGTCCGGGAAGAACGCCGCCTGAGGCTCGAGCGAGAGCTCACGCGCGGTCCAGGGGACCTGCAGGTAGCCTCCGAGCAGCGTGGTCGTCGCGAGGCCCTCGGCCTCGAGCGCCGCGCAGACTTGCTCCGCAGCGCCCGGGGCTCCCTCGCGGAGGCTACGCGCCAAGGCCGCTGGGACGAGGTCGCCCAGGGCGGAGCCGTCGTGCTCGGCCCCCGGCTCCACTGCGACGGCCAAGCCCCCGTGTTTCTCGACCACGGCCTCGATCGCCTTCCAGAACGAGGCGCTCGTCGGGCCCGAGCCGCCCTCCGCCCAGACGTCGAGGTCGTCGTGGAGCAGCGCCTCGCCCCGGACGACCTGACCGTTACGAGCGACCTCCAGAGAAGCCGCCGGGCCCAGCGCCCGGAGCACGCTGCCGAGGGCGCTCCGCGGACTCGGGGCAGCCAGCGCCCGCTCGGCGCTCTCGGCCGCGGACTCACTCGGAAAGCCAAAGGAGAAGCTGTATCCCGTTTGCACTCGAGGTTCCCTCTCAGTCGCTGCGCGGGAGGACCACGAGCTGACGCGGCGCGCCCCGCTCGCCCTCGGCCTCGAGGGCGCCGATCTCGAGGCGAGCGCGCACGCAGCTAACGTGCGTGGTGAGGAAGGCGCCCAGGCTCGGGAGCGCCGCGTAGGTCGGCGGGGTGAAGGAGGCCCGGGTGCGCCGCGCCGCGAGCGGCTGGCTGGCGTGGCTCGCGAGGTAGGCGGGCCAGTCGTGGCTCAGGTCCAGGGCGCGCCGACGAGCGGCGCCCCAGCGCGGCGTGATCAGGCCCTGGTAGGAGAAGGCCTCGCTCAGCGCGGGCGGCGCCTCGACGCCGAGGTGCTCGCGCAGGCGGCCCTCGGTCTCGCTGAGGAACTCGTCGTAGCGGGTTAGCGCAGCGCGCGTCAGGGCGTCCTCGACGGTGAAGCGCGCCACCTCGTCGCCGCCCTCCTCGGGCAGCCGAATCGGGCCGCTGGCCAGGATCGAGTTCGAATAGCGGCGCAGGATCGCCTGCAGCTGGGCGTAGACCGAGCCGCCCGACGCGGGCCGCTCGACGAGGTGCGCCAGGCACGCCCGCACGTCGAGCCCCTCGCCGCCGAGGTAGGCCAGCACGACCCGCAGGAGGCGCAGGTTGTAGAGGGCCGCGCAGAAGAAGCCAAAGTGGAAGCAGCGCTCCCACTCGCTCGGCGGCAGATCGCGGGTGCCGACGACCACCTCCTGGACCTCGTCCACGATCGGGTCCCAGCCCGGGCTGATCGTCTTCCACTCGCAGCTGCGGGTCACGATCCCGTGGCGCTCGCGGGAGGCCGGGTCGCCGAGCTCGGTGTTGTCGATCATGCGGCAGAGGAAGAGCACGAAGTCGTGCCGCGGCAGCGGCGGCATGGCCGCCACCATGGTCGCCGTGAACGAAGGGTAGGTCTGACCCGGCAGCCCGAGGATCAGCTCGTTGAAGCTCGGGATCCCCCGCTCGCCGCAGATCTCGCGCAGGGTCAGCGACTCCTGCGTCTGAATGTTGCTGCGCTGCACGGCGGCGAGCACTTCGTCGTCGAAGTCCTGGACCGCGAGCCCGACCCAGGTGCCGATCTCGGCCGCCTGCAGGATCTCGATCGTCTCCAGGTTGCGGGCGTGGTCGTTCTTGGTCAGGTACCAGTAGAAGGTCTGCGGCGCCCCCCGCTCGCGCCGCAGCTTGGCCACGAAGCGCGCGATCTCGACGTCGCGCGGGCGGATCCCGAAGTTCGCGTCGGCGAGCATCATGTGCTGGAAGCCGCGCTCCACGATCCAGGTCAGCTCGGCGTGCACCCGCTCCAGCGGCAGCTCGACCACGTGCTTGGTCAGGGACCAGTCGCAGAAGGTGCAGGAGAAGGGGCAGCCGCGGTTGGTCTCGGCCAGGGCCATGCTGAAGCGCCCCGGGTGGCGCGCGAGCAGCTCGTCGAAGGTCCCGTCGAGGAAGGGGGAGGCCTCCCCGAAGGCCATCACCCGGCCCGGCGGCGCCGTGATCACCGGCTCGCCCTCCGCCCCGCGGAGCGCGATCCCGCCGACCGCCTCCAGAGCCTCCCGCGAGCCGGAGCGGCGGGCCCGCAGCAGGTCGCGGAAGGTCAGCTCGCCCTCGGCGAACACCAGCACGTCCAGCCAGGGGTTGCGCTCCAGGAAGCGCGCCACCCGGTCCGGCCGACGCGGCACCGAGGGCCCGCCAGCGACCAGGAGCGCGTCGGGGAAGGCCGCGCGCGCGCGCTCGGCCACGGCCAGCGAGTAGGCGTTGTTCCAGGGGTAGAGCGAGAGGCCGAGCACGTCGGGCCGGCCGAGGGCCTCCACCGCCTGAGCGAGCGGCCGGCGCTGGACCTCGATCGCGTAGCTGCAGCCAGCGAGCTCGGGGTCGGCGCGCGCCACCGCGACCAGGCAGCCCGCGGCCAGCGGGAGAGCCGGGGTGACGTCGATCCCCTCGAACTGGCTGACCACGACGCGCATGGGCTCCAGCTTCTCATCCCCGGCCCTATGATTTCGAGGATGCTCCGCCAGCCCCACGAGATCGACTGGCCCCCCAAGGGCGCCGCCGCGCTCGATCCCGCCGAGAGCTACCGGCGACTGGGGGCCGCGCCCCTCGGGCGCGTCCTCGACGCCGACGAGCTGGAGCGCGTCCGCGCGGCCTTCGACCAGCTCGTCGCCGCTCACGGGGTCAGCGGCCCCTACGCCACGATCGTCCACGACTCCTGGCGTAAGTCGGAGACGCTCGCGGCGCTCGTGCCGCGCCTGGGCGCGCTGGCCTGCCGCGCGATCGGCGCCGACGAGCTGGTCCTCTTCCACGACCACCTGCTCCACAAGCCGCCGCGGGGCGAGGACATGGCCTGGCACCAGGACTTCTCCTACCTCCCCCTCGACCGCCCCGAGGGCGTGACCCTCTGGATCGCCCTGGACGATATCGACGAGGAGAACGGCTGCCTCTACTACCTCTTCGGCTCGGAGCGCCTGGGAGAGCGGCGCGCCGCCTGGGGGCTCCAGGGTGAGGACGACCCGCGCGCGGCGCTCCCCCCGATCGAGGTCCCCGCAGGAGAGCGGGGCTTCCCCGCCGCCACGGGCGCCGGCTGCGCGATCGCGCACCACGTCCACCTCTGGCACCACAGCCCGACCAACCCCGGCGAACGCCCGCGCCGCAGCTGGGCGCTCTCCTGGGTGGGCCCACAGGTCCGCTGGTCCCCCCGGCACGCCCCGCACCCCCGCAGCGCGATCTCGCCTCGCCAAGAGGGCGAGGCCCTCGAGGCCGACCTGCCCAGGGTCAGGCTCTAGGGCAGCCGGCTACGGAGGACGACTATCTCCGAAACGCGAAGGAGCTGCCGCAAGAGCGACAGCTCCCTCTCTATCGAGACAATGAACGGTGAAAACTGGAAAACTCGAAGAAG
>CALDQK010000486.1 GCA_937911525.1 uncultured bacterium | reverse complement strand
CATCGCCCGGGTCCGCGACCTGCTGCGCGACCCGCCGCCGGTGGCGACGGCCGCCACGGGCTGAGGCCGCGGGCGTGCTCTGGCGCGAGGAGCTCGAGCGCGGGGCCGCGGGCCACGACGCTCCCGCCGAGGACCGCGCCGCGGTCGAGGCCCGCGCCGGCGTGGGCGCGGCCGGCTACGGCGAGCTGCCCGCCGAGGAGGCGGGGCGCCTGTTCCGCTGGTTGAAGCTCGGGCCGGACGACGTGTTCGCCGACCTGGGCTCGGGCACGGGCAAGCTCGTGCTGCAGGCCGCCCTCGAGACCGAGGTCGGGGGCGCGCTGGGCGTCGAGCTGAGCCGCTTTCGCCACGAGGCCGCGCTCGAGCGCTGGGAGCGGGTCGGGCGCCCGGCTGGGGTCGAGCTGCGCTGCGAGGACTTCCGCCGGAGCGACCTGAGCGAGGTCACGGTCCTCTTCGCGGGCGCGACGGTGTTCCCCGAGGAGCTGGTGACGGAGCTGGGCGAGCTCGCGGCGCGCTGGGCGCGAGAGGGGCGCCTGGCGCGCGTGCTCTCGACCCGCGAGCTCGTGGCGGAGCGGCTGCGTGAGCGGGGGCGGCTGAAGGTCGAGACCAGCTGGGGGGTCCCGACGGCGGTGATCCTCTATGAGCGGGTGGCGTGAGCGGGGAGGAGCCGCAGGGCGAGGTCGAGGAGCCGACGCCGGAGAGCGGCGGGGCGACGTCCGAGGCTCCGACGCCCGAGTCCGAGTCCGAGGCTCCGACGCCCGAGTCCGAGGCCCCGACGCTCGAGTCCGAGTCCGAGACTCCGACGCCCGAGTCCGAGTCCGAGACTCCGACGCCCGAGTCCGAGTCCGAGGCTCCGACGCCCGAGTCCGAGTCCGAGGCTCCGACGCCCGAGTCCGAGGCCCCGACGCTCGAGTCCGAGTCCGAGACTCCGACGCCCGAGTCCGAGTCCGAGACTCCGACGCCCGAGCCCGAGGCCCCGGATCCGGCTCGCCTCGCTGAAACCGAGTCCGAGCTCGAGCCCGTCCCGGCGTCGCTCGCGGACACGGAGCCAGAGCTAGCGCCCTACGCCCCCGCAGCCGAGCCGGTCTCCTCCTTCGCGAGCGATTGGAACGACCCGCCGCCGCGGGCGCGCTCCTTCGCGCCGCCCGTGCCGCCGCGCCCGCTCCTCGAGCCCGAACACGCGCGCGAGGCGGGCTGGGCGGCCTGGGTCGGGCTGATCTCCTTCCTCGCGGCCCTCCTCCTCTGCGGAGTGGTGCGCTTCTACGCCCTCGACGCCAAGCCGCTGCACCACGACGAGGGCGTCAACGCCTTCTTCCTGACCCGGCTCCTCGACGAGGGCGTCTACCACTACGACCCGACCAACTACCACGGGCCCTTCCTCTACTACGCCGGCTACGTCCCGCTCGCGCTCGAGGGGCGCCCGGGGCCCTGGTCGCTGCGCTTCGTGCCGGCCCTCTGCAGCGTGCTGACCCTCCTGCTCCTGATCCCGCTCCGGCGCTGGATCGGCTGGTGCGGTGTGGCCGCGGGGGCCTGGCTGCTCGCGCTCAGCCCCTCGCTGACCTACGTCGGGCGAACCGCGATCCACGAGAGCTACTTCGTGGCCTCGGTGCTCTTGATCGCCGTCGCCCTGGTCGCCTACGCGCGCCGGGCCAGACCCTGGCTGCCCGCCTTCATGGCGGCTGGCGTCGCGCTCGCCTACGCCAACAAGGAGACCGGGGTGATCTCCTACGCCGCCCTGGGCTGCGGCGCGATCCTGGCCTGGTTCGCCTCGCGCGGGGCGGGCAGGCCCTTCGCCCGCGCTCGCGAGCTGCGGGAGGTCCTGCGGCGCGCCTGGGGGCGGACCGACCCCTTCTATCCCCCCGTCTCCTTCGCGGTCCCCTTCACGGCCTTCCTCTTGGCCACCGGCTGGCTGTTCTTCCTCCAGTGCGGGCTGCGCGTCCTGATCTGGCGCGATCGCGCCGGCAACGCCTGGGAGGTCGCCAAGGCCTTCGCGCTCGATCGCTTCCACTGGCTGATCCTGCTCAGCGGCTGGATCGCGGTCCTGATCGGGCTGGGCTGGCTGATCTACACCCTCGTCGACCAGCTGCGCTACTGGTGGAAGAGCCAGCCCCGCTCGCGGCGCCCCTGGTGGATCGCCCTGGGCGTGTTCGCCCTGATCACGACCGCGCTCTTCTCGTCGCTCTTCACCAGTCCGCGCGGGCTCTTCGGGCTCACGACCTCGCTGGTGCACTGGGTCGCGCGCGGGGTCGCCGCCGAGAAGACGGGGCACGAGAAGGCCTGGCCCTACTACTTCGAGCTCCTGACCCGCTTCGAGCTCCCCCTGCTGGTCTTGAGCGCGTTCGGCGCCCTGGCGGCGATCGTGCGCCGGCGGCCGCTGGGGCTCTTCCTGCTCGGCTGGGGCGGCTCGACGGTGTTCGTCTACACCGTGCTGGCCTACAAGACGCCCTGGCTGATCGTGAACCTGATCGTGCCCCTGGCGCTCCTGGGCGCCTACGGGCTGGCCTGCCTGGTGGCCCTCCTGCCCGCGGGCGGCGAGGCGCGCCGCCCCGCGGGCGGGGCGCGCGCGGTGGGCGCGGTCCTGCTCGCGCTCGCGGCCCCCCTCCTGGCGCTGGCCCCCAACCCCGCGCCCGACCTCAGCCACCCTGCGATCGACACCGCGGGGCTCGACGCCGAGGCGGCCAAGGCCAAGCGCAAGGGCGCCGCCACGATCACGCGCTGGCTGCGGGTCCCGCGCGCGCCCTGGTGCGAGCTGCTCTACCACCTCAACGTGCTCGAGCCCGACGACGACGCCTATCACCTCGTCTACGCCCAGACCTCGCGCGAGGCGCGGCTGCTCTTCCGGCGCCTGAACGAGCTCATGGATCAGGGCGGCTCGCTCGAGGTCCACTGCGAGGAGTACTGGCCCCTGCCGGCCTACGTCTACCCGCGCTCGGTCGCCTACCCCAGCGAGGTCCCCGAGCGCTTCACGCACTCGATCCTCCTCCTGGACCGCGACAAGGACTGGGAGCTGCGGACGCGGCTGAGCGAGTGGAAGCGCGAGCGGCACCGGCTGCGGCCCGGGGTGCCGCTCTTCCTCTACTACCGGCCCGAAGAGTTCGCTACTTCACCTCGAAGCCCTTGATCGAGCCGCGCAGCGAGTCAGCCACCTTGGCGAAGGACTCGCGCTGCCCGCCGGCTTCGATCACGAAGAGCTCGTCGCCTGCGTCGACGAGGGTCACCCAGTAGTCGTACTGCGTGCCCGAGGTCTCGCTGCCGAGCCGGAGCAGGAGCGCCTTCTGGCCGCTGGCGACCGCGAGCTCCTCCTCGCCCAGCAGCGCGTAGGCGTGGCTGGCCTGGAGCTTGTTCTTGACCGCCTTGGCCCAGAACGCGAGCGAGACGGGCCTCTGGGGGTCCTCCTCGACCTCGCGCACGCCCAGCACCACGGCGTCGGCGTTGAGCGCGCGGTAGCGGTAGCTGCCCCAGTCGGGCTGCTCGCGCTCGACGAAGTCGGCGGGCGTGGGGATCGTGAAGGTCTGGCAGCCCGCGAGGCAGAGCAGACCGGTCAGCAGGAGGGCGAAGCGGCGGGAAGGAAGGAGCGAAGCGACGCCCGCCGTCTTGCTCAGGAGTTCAGCGCGCTGCACGGCTACCTCACGTCCATGAGCGAGCTCAGGCCGAGCTCGCGGATCCAGGGGAAGGGGAGCTGGAAGGGCGGGGGCGCCGCGCCGGCGTCGTCGCGCGGGGCGGGCGCGAAGTGGATCGTGATCGTCGAGAAGGCGATCCGGTCCTCGAGGAAGCGCAGCCGGCCCTTGAGCCGCTCGATCTGCTCGGTGATCTGGGTCAGCTCGCGCTGGACCTCGAGCGCGTCCTTGACCTTGTCGGCGCGCTCGAGCAGCTTCTCCAGCTTGCCGCGCACGACCTCGAAGTTGCGCAGCCG
The DNA here is from genome assembly GCA_937911525.1 of uncultured bacterium. GTDB lineage: Bacteria > Planctomycetota > J058 > J058 > J058 > NORP233. The sequence continues at coordinate 3,003 of CALDQK010000486.1, read as the reverse complement.
GATCGTGAGGTCGCGGAACTCCTCGGTCACGTCGCGGGCCTCGATCTGGCGGTGGTTGACGTCGCCGAGCTTCTCGATCGCGTCGAGGGTCGCCTGGAAGGCCCGCGCCGGCACGCGCACGACCACGCTCCGGTCGTCCTGGCGCGCCAGGAAGCCGTGCTTGGCCTTGGCCAGCGCGATCACCTTCTTCTGGGTCGAGGCGACCTGGAACACGGCCATGTGCAGCTTGGCGTTGTAGATCAGCAAGGGAGAGCTGCGCCCGGGCTCGGGCTGATTGCCCGAGGTCCGCGGGGCCTTGGCCTGGGGCTGCTCGTCGTCGGCGATCTCCAGCACCGGCTCGGCGGGCGACTGCCCCGGGGCTCCGTCGCCGCCCCCGCCGCCGCCGCCGAAGGCCGGCCCGCGGTCCGAGGCGCCTTCGGCGAGCATGCCCTCGTAGGCAGCAGCCTCGGCCTGGGGGGCCATGGCCTTGTCTTCGTAGCTCAGGGCGCCGCAGCCGCTCAGGCAGGTCAGCAGCACATAGAAGGGGGCGAGGGGAGGGGGGCGCATGTCAGCTCCTCGGGCGTAGGTCCTCCTGGACCTGGCCGCCGCGGGGCCGATTCGACCGAAAATCCCCAGCCCTCGCGAGGACTTAGCGCATGCGCCGCTGACGGGTCAGGACCTCGCCGCCCTCGTCGAGAAGCTGGAGCTCGACCTCGCGCCAGCTCGAGCTGACGACCGTCGAGAGGGTCAGCTTGTCCCCCTGCTTGACCGCGCGCGAGACGAGGGTGCTGTAGGCGCCGGTGCGACGGCGGCCGAGGAGCTTGATATGGGTCGCCTTGGCGCTGTAGATCTCGACCACGACGGTGTGCTTGCTGTTCAGGCCACCCGAGCGGTTCCAGGACTTGATCCGCAGCGGGACGGTGGGCTTGGGCTGGGGCTCGCTGGGCTGGGGCTCGCCGGGCTGGGGCTCGCCGGGTTGGGGCTCGCCGGGTTGGGCGGGATCGCCCTCCCCGGGCGGGCCCGAGCTGGCCGGCGTGCTCTCGACGAGGATCTGGGCGATCGCGACCCGCTCGCCGACCTTGACGCGCACGGTGTCCGGCCCCGGGCTGGCAGGCGCCCAGTAGCGGCCCTGCGCGTCGACCTTCCCCCGGTCGGCGCTCCAGGTTGCCTTGGCGGGGGTGCGCGCTCCGCCCCCCAGGGTGTCGATCGCGGTCAGCTGCAGCACCCGGCTGGTCAGGACCCGCGACTGGACGGGGAGCACGCGCAGGTCCTGGTGCACGACTCGAATCGTGGCCTGCGCCTTCAGCCCGCCGACCTGGGCCTCGACTCGGATCGTGGCGGGCGCGCCCTTGGGCACCTGGAACACGCCCTCGGCGCCGATCGCGCCCGAGTCGGCCGACCAGCCGAGCGTCGGCGGCAGCGCGGCCTGCTCCTTGCCTGGCGGGCCGGTGTAGATCACGGCGGCGAAGCGGAGCGTGTCGCCAGGGCGCGCGCTGACCGCGCGCGGGTAGACCTCGAGGCGGGCCGCCTCGGCGAGGCTCGGGGTCAGGGCGAGCAGGGCAGCGCAGATCAGCGAGCGGTTCATGCAATGGACCTTCCTCGCGGGCCAGGCTAACCAGGCGGTTCGGGCTCTGCTGGCCAGGCGGTTCGAGCCCGCTTGGAGGCTCGTCTCATGAAGTCCCTTCCGCTGGCCCTCGCGCTGAGCTCGCTCGCGCTCCGCCCGAGCTGCTCGGGGGCGAGTGAATTCGTCGCGAGCTCCGGGTCATGTGCGACGACTCGCGCGCACCTGAGGCGATCCGAGTCCGAAGCGGGACGTGAAGCCCTGCCAGGGCCTGGAGTTGGCGACCTTTCGTCCCGGGCAATGGGTCCCTCGCTCGGCCGGCGCGCGGGACGACTGGGCTTGTGGCGGAATGACTTGGGTCAGCGCGGGTCCTTCGTGTAACCGATCCGGGGGGCGCGGCTACTCCTCCCTGAACGCGCGGCGCAACGAATCGAGTCGTTGAAGAGGTCGCGCGCTTCGTTCCTGGACTGAAACGGAAGCTAGGCCAGAGGACCGCGCGCAGGCGTCGCGGTCGGGAGGATTCCATGTCTCGTTCGCTCACCACCCTGACCCTGTCCCTGGCCAGCGCGGCGCTCCTCGCGAGCGGCGTGGCGGGCTGCAGCACGGAGCGCCGGCGCGCCAGCGCGCAGGCCGTAGCGCCCGTGACCACGGCTCAGCCCGCGCCCACGACCACCGCCAGCGCCGCGGTCGAGTTCGAGGTCGTGATCGAGAACCTGAGCGACCAGACCTCGCTCACGACCCCCTTCTCGCCGGGCTACTTCCTCGTCCACGACAGCAGCGCGGCGGCCTTCGTGACCGGCGCGCCGGACGCCGGCCGCGGGCTCGAGTCCCTGGCCGAGGACGGCGACGCGACGGCCCTGCGCGCCAACCTGGCCCTCGATCCCGGCGTCGCGAGCGAGGGCGAGTTCGGCGCGATCCCGCCCGGCGGCCGGCAGACCTTCGTGATCCAGGCGGACCCGAGCGCTCCCCTGCTCTCGCTCGGGACGATGCTCGTGCAGAGCAACGACGCCTTCGCGGCCTTGCAGGGCGTCGCGCTCTTCGACGCGAGCGGGGCGCCGATCGGCACCCAGACCCTGGCGGCCACGCTCTACGACGCGGGCACGGAGGCCAACGAGCCCTTCGGGCGGGGCGCGAACCAGGCCCCCCGCCAGCGCGGAGTCGACGAGGGTCCGCGCGAGGGCGTGGTCCAGCCCCTCTCGCGCGGGACGCGCGTCCTGCCCCGGGCCGCGCGCCTGGTCGAGGTCAGCGTCAGCGAGGCCGCCGGCGGCGAGCTCGTGATTCGCCTGACCAACCGCGGCGCCGACGCGGGCTTCTCGACTCCGATCGCGCCGCTCTTCTATGTGACCCACGCGCCTGCCTTCGCGCTCTTCCAGGAGGGCAGCCCCGCCAGCCTGGCCGGACTCGAGACCCTGGCCGAGGACGGTAGTCCGGCCGGACTGGTCGCCGCGGCGGGCGCCGACCCC
>CALDQK010000485.1 GCA_937911525.1 uncultured bacterium | reverse complement strand
TCACCCGCTCCGGCCTCGAGCCGCTCCCAGAGCTGGAGGCCGGACACTCGCCGCTTCCGAGCGGAGGCGGCGCCCGCGGAGAGCCCGAGCGCCCCGCCGGGGGAGGGCTGCTGGCGGTCGTGCGAGGTCGCTGACCCCGCCTCGCGAAAGTCCATGAACCTCGCGCCCCCCGAGCGCGCGGGGTAGTACTCCTCCATGCACCACTTCCACTACCGGGAGGGGGAGCTCTGCGCCGAAGAGGTCCCGCTGCGGGACCTGGCCGAGCGCTACGGGACGCCCCTCTACGTCTACAGCCACGCGACGCTGACGCGGCACATTCGCCGCTTCCAGCGCGCCTTCGGCGACGACGTCCTGGTGGCCTACTCGGTCAAGGCGAACCCGAACCTGGCGGTCATCGCGGCCCTCGCCGCCGAGGGCGCGGGCGCCGACGTCGTCTCGCGGGGAGAGCTCCAGCGGGCCCTCGCGGCGGGCGTGCCCCCCGAGCGGATCGTGTTCGCGGGGGTCGGCAAGCGGCGCGACGAGCTGGAGCTGGCGCTCGCGCGCGGGATCCTGCAGCTCAACGTCGAGGTCGAGGGGGAGCTCGAGCTCCTCGACGAGCTGGGGCGCGCCCGCGGGGCGCCCGCGCCCGTGGCGCTCCGGGTCAACCCCGACGTTCCCGCGGACACCCATCGCTACATTCAGACCGGCAACAAGGCCGACAAGTTCGGGATCCCCCTCGAGGAGGCCCCGGCCATGTTCCGCCGCGCGGCCGCGCTGCCCGGCGTGGAGCCGGTCGGCGTGGCCTGCCACATCGGGAGCCAGATCCTCCGGCTCGAGCCCTTCGCCGAAGCCCTGGCGCGCGTCCGCCAGCTCGTGCTCGACCTGCGCGCGGAGGGGATCGACCTGCGCCGGATCGACATCGGCGGGGGGCTCGGCGTGCGCTATCGCGACGAGACGCCGCCGACCCTCGAGGACTACGCCGGCATCGTGCGCAAGGCCGTGGGCGACCTGGGCTGCGAGCTGGCCGCCGAGCCCGGGCGGGTCATCCTCGCCAACGCGGGGGTCCTGCTGACGCGGGTCCTCTACCGCAAGGAGGTCGGCGAGAAGCGCTTCGTGATCGTGGACCAGGCCATGAACGACCTCCAGCGGCCGGCTCTTTACGACGCCTTTCACGACGTGTGGCCCGTGAAGGAGGCGACTCAGCGGATCCCTGCCGACGTGGTGGGGCCGATCTGCGAGACGAGCGACTTCCTCAGCCGCGACGGCGACGTGCCCGACGCACAGCCCGGGGATCTCCTCTGCGCCATGTCCGCAGGGGCTTACGGGCGCTCCATGTCGAGCAACTACAACAGCCGCGCGCGCGCCGCGGAGGTCCTCGTGCGGGGAGACGAGGCCTTCCTGATCCAGGAGCGCGAGACCCTCGAGAGCCTGTGGGCGGGCGAGCGGATCCCGGGCTTCCTCGGCGGCTGAGCTCTCCTCTCGCGGGCGCTTGATCGCGGGCCCAGCGCGGGTCAAGTTGGGCGCCGGCCGAGGAGGGCGCCATGACCACCGTCACTCAGACCATCCCCGTCGTCGACCTGACCCATCTCCAGGGCAGCGGACCCGAGCACGAGCAGGCGGTCAAGGTCCTCGGCGACGCCCTGCGCGAGGTCGGCTTCTTCGCCTTGACCGGCCACGGCGTGAGCGACGAGTTGGTCGAGCAGATCTACGGCCTGGCCCAGCGCTTCTTCGAGCTGCCCGAGGAGCAGAAGAAGGCCTACGAGCGGCCCGAGCTGAAGGGCCAGCGCGGGTTCACGAGCTTCGGGCGGGAGCACGCCAAGGACTCGCCCGCGGCGGACCTCAAGGAATACATCTCCTTCGGTCCCGTCGGCGACGTGCCCTACCCGGACAATATCTGGTTCGACGAGGTGCCCGAGCTGAAGGACGAGGTGCTGGGGCTCTTCGACCGCCTGCAGACCTGCGCGCGCGAGACGCTGCTCGCCTGCGGGGAGTACCTCGACCTGCCGCGGGAGACCTTCGCGGGCATGATCGAGCAGGGCGAGAGCCTGCTGCGCATCCTCCACTACCCGCCCGTGCCCGAGGATCGCGACGTGGCCAGCGTCCGCTCGGCGGCGCACGAGGACATCAACTTCATCACCTTGTTGGTGGGCGCGACCGCCGAGGGGCTGCAGCTCCTGGATCGCCAGGGCGAGTGGCAGCCGATCCGGGCGATCCCGGGGCACATCATCATCGACTCGGGCGACATGCTGCAGCACCTGACCAACGGGTTCTTCACCAGCACCACGCACCGAGTGACCAACCCCGACGACGACCGCGCGCGGCGCTTCTCGATGCCCTGCTTCATTCACCCGCGGCCCGAAGTGGACCTGACGCCGCTGCCGGCCTGCGTGGAGCGGACGGGCGGCGAGGCGAAGTTCGAGTCGATCAACGCGGGTGACTTCCTCCGGCAGCGCCTGGAGGAGCTCGGGCTCTAGCGCATAGGCGAGCCCTCGCTCGTGCCCGTGCCCGTGCCCGGAGATCGAGTCCTGAGGAGCTGTCTGTCAGCGACAGCTCCCTTCGTCCTCGAATTCAGGCACGGGCACGAAGCACCATGCCGGTTCTCCCTCGGGATCCAGCCCCCTAGATCTCGCTCGTCAGCACGAAGCGCCAGTCGCACCTGCCCATCCCGTGCTGGATCACGCTGGCGCTCGAGCCAGGCTCGTGGCCAGCGGCCTGGACCGCCCGGTCGAGCGGGTCTCCGGCGGGCGTGCAGAACATGTGGGTCGCGCCGGGGAGGGGCTCCGTGTGCGTCTGGCGGGCGACCTCGGGGCCGTGGACGAGGTGCAGCAGCGGCAGCGGCTCGCCGGTGCTCTGGAGCACGATGTCCTTGACCCCGCTCAGCGAGAGGTAGCCGACCGGCCCGCGGTGCTCGCGGACGAGCGGCTCGAGCGCGCGCATCTGGTCCGCGTCGCACGAGTAGAGCTGGAGCGTGGCGGCGAAGTGGATCGGGGTCCAGCGCCAGTGGCTGGCCAGGCGCACGACCGGGTTCTCGCCTTCGGCCGGGTTCATCGTGATCGCGTAGCCGCGCCGGCAGCGGAGCACGTTGGGGAGGAAGGACGCGCGCAGCATCTTGAGCGGGATCCGCTGGCGGCGGAAGTCCGGGTGGACCTTGAGGTCGCAGAGGTACCAGGCCGGGCGCGGCCTCCTGCCTGGAGCGCAGGGGACCTGGCGGAGGATCCCCGCGGCCACGGCCGCGACCCGATCCCCTGCGAAGGCGGCGTAGTAGACGAGGTCGCCCAGGCGGTCGAAGAAGGCGAAGTAGTCCGGGCCGTGGTCGATCTGGAAGAAGTCGTCCCCGAGGGGATAGACCGCCGCCGCCTCGAGGGCGGCGATCCGCTCCAGCACGCCTGCGTCGCGCTCCTGGTCGACGCGCTTGACCCGCACCGGCTCCATGGGGCAATGGTAGCGTCGCGACCCGTGAGTGACCTGCCCGACTGGATCCTGGCCGCCCAGGCGCTGCCCCTCGCCTTCGCCCTCGTGCGCGAAGACCCGCTCCAGGACCAGGCCCTGGTCCGCCAGCTCGCCGCCGAGCGTGGGTCCGGGCTCGCGGTGCTCCAGATCGCGTCGGGCGGCTGCACCGCGGCCCTCCTGGCGCGCGAGCCGGCGGTGGCGCAGCTCCACCTCGTCGACGCCAACCCCGCTCAGCTCGCCTTGAACCGGCTCAAGCTCGG
>CALDQK010000484.1 GCA_937911525.1 uncultured bacterium | reverse complement strand
CCTTGCTCTCGACCGCGATCTCGATCCCCATCAGGTCGCAGAGGCGCTTGGTGATCGCCAGCCCCAGGCCGGTCCCGGCGAAGCGCTTGCGGCTCGAGTCGTCGATCTGCTTGAAGGCCTCGAAGATCGTGTCGAGCTTCTCGGGCGGGATCCCGCAGCCCGTGTCCTCGACCGCGATCACCACGCCGCCGTCCTGGCCGTGGCGGGCCTCCAGGCTGACGTGACCGGTCTCGGTCGCCTTGATCGCGTTGCCCAGCAGGTTGTTGAGCACCTGCTTGAGGCGGGTGAAGTCGCTCTCGATCTCGGGCAGCCCCTCCTCGACCTCGGTCTCGAGCTCGATCGGGCGCTCGAGCAGCAGCCCCTCGGCCGTGAGCGAGCTCTCCTCGATCAGGTCCTGGAGCACGATCGGCTCCCCGTAGACCTCCATGTGGCCGGCTTCGATCTTGGAGAAGTCGAGCACGCTGTTGAGCAGGCTCAGCAGCGTCCGCGCGGCGGTCTCGGCGCGCTCGAGCTGACCGATCTCCTTGGGCTCGAGCCGCGGGCGCAGGGTCGAGAGCGAGAGCGAGGTGTAGCCGATCATGGCGTTGAGCGGCGTGCGCAGCTCGTGCGACATGGAGGCCAGGAAGGCCGACTTGTGCCGGCTGGCCTCGACCAGCTCCTGGTTCTTGCGGTCGAGCTCGGCGCGCTGCGAGGTGACCTCGTCGTTCTGGCGGCGCAGCTCGGCGGCGAGGTGCTGCGACTCCAGCAGCAGGACCTCGGTCTGCTGGCGGGCTCGCGCGCTCGCGACCGCGGTGCCGACGATCCCTCGCCCGACTTCGAGCAGCTCGACCTCCGCGGCTCCCAGCTCCTCGAGCGAGGCGAAGGTCAGCGCGCCCTGGCACTCGCCCTCGTGGACGAGCGCGCACACCAGCAGGCTCTTGGGGACTAGCTCCACGAGCCCGCCCGAGATCTTGACCTGCGCCGCGTCGAGCCCGCTGAAGAGCTGGAGTCCGTCGCCGCGGGTGACTTCACCGAGGAGGCCCTCTCCGTCGGAGAAGGAGCGCGGCAGGCTGGCCTGCGGGGTGAACCCGCTCGAGGCGACCAGCTCGTAGCGCTCGGTGCGGCTCGGGTCGCGCAGGTAGCAGGCCGCCAGCGGCGAACGGAGGAGCTCGCCCAGGGCGGCCAAGGCGGCCTCACCTAGCTCGCGTCGCCCGCGCAGGCCGCGCAGCGCGTCGTCGAGGGCGGTCTGGCCCGAGCGCAGCCAGCCGTTCCACTCGAGCTGGGCGCGGCGGTCCGCCGTCTGGCGCAGCTCGAGGTCGCCGCGGCGGCAGGAGGCGATCAGGAACAGGTCCTCGAACACGACCCAGCCCGCGTGCTCGACCCAGCGCCACTCCGCGCCGGTCAGCACGCCGTAGATCGACTGCGGCCAGTAGATGCCGCGCACGACGTGGTCGACCGCGGTCACGAGGGTCGCCGAGACCAGGACCCGCCAGTCGCGGTAGAAGGCCAGGAAGGCCAGCGAGCCGAACACGTGGAAGTGGGTCTCGATCCGACCGCCGCTGACGTGGATCAGCAGGGCGGAGAAGAGCATCTGGCCGACGGCGATCGTGTGGCGGGTGATCGCCTCGCCGGGACGGGTGAGGGCCAGGAGCACCGGGAAGAAGGTGATCGCGCCGCCGACGATGACCGCGCCCCACACGTGGAGGTGGACCTCGGAGGTCGCCCCGATCCAGGTCAGGGGCGAGACCACCAGCGCCGCCACGATCGCGGCGACCCACTGGAAGATCATCAGCCCACCAAAGACCCGGTCGGTCCGGCGGTAGACCTCGAAGCTCGCCTCGTCGTAGAGCTCCTCGGCGCGCTTCGACACGAAGGCGTCGCTGGCCTCGCTCACGTCCTCTCCTCGCTAGAGGTCCCCGACGTCAGCGGGGCGACCCCGCTCTCCTCGGCGAAGAGCTGGCAGCCAAACACGGGCGCCACGTGGAGCGCGCTCTGGTCGCCCTCGAGCAGTCGCCTCAGGGCGCGCCCGCCGCGGCTGTCGCCCTCGTGGCCGCGCGAGGCGGTCACGCCGCCGCTGAAGCTGAGCCGCCCGCGCCGGTCGTAGAGGAGGACGTGCCCCGAGGTCTGGGCGCCGAAGCGGCGCGCCTGCGCTCCGCCGCGGTCGAAGTGGACCTCGACGCCCGGGAGCTCCGCCAGGAGCGGGTAGATCGCGCCGCCGCGCGCCCACTCCTCGTCGCGATCCCCAGGCAGCAGGAGCAGGGCGTGGACCCGCGCCGCGTCGGGGGCGTGCGCCAGCGCGCGGGCCAGCTCGCGCACGCTGGCGCGAGTGCAAGGGCAGCGCGGGTGGGCGACCAGGATCAGGGTCTGCGTGGCGTCGTCTCGGGCGAAGCTGGACTCGACTGGCCAGGTGGTGGGCACGGTCCCTGCGCTCCCGGGACCGGACTCATAGTCCACGAGGACCCCGAGGCCGAGCGCGACCGCGAGCAACCACACGACGAAGCCGAGCTTCAGCCCCACCCCGACCTGCTGGGGAGCGTTCAGAGCAATGTCCTCTTGGGGCGCGGTCCCGAACGCGCCTTCCACTTTCACGCTCGTGATTGTTGAGGCCTGCTCAAGACTCGCAAGCGCCCGCGCGATTAAGTGAGTGTTCGCTCACAAACCCATGGGCGGCAATGTCCCTGAGAGCAGAGATCGACTAGCTCGCCTGGCGGCCGCGACCCAGCCCGCGGGTCAGGTGCTCGACGGCCTGGCCGAGGCCCTCGATCGTGAGCGGGAACATCTCGAACACCTGCGCGATCGCCTCGATCGTCGTCCCGCCCCAGTAGCGCAGGGGCTCGGGGTTGAGCCAGGCGCTGCGGTCGAAGTGGCCGACCAGCATCCGCAGCCACTCGATCCCCTCGGTCTGGGCGTGGTCGCCGAGGTCGAGGGACCCGCCGCGCATCAGCAGCTCGTAGGGAGCCATCAGCGCGTCGCCGACCACGATCAGCTTGTAGTGCCGCCCGCACTCGGCCAGGACCTCCTGGACGCGGACCCGCTCCATGAAGCTCTCGGTCGTGTAGAGGTGGCCGTAGATGCAGTTGTGGAAGTAGTAGCAGCGCAGCTCCTTGAAGTGCGTCGCCTTGGACGCCGCGCTGAACACCCGCGACACGAGGTGCGCGTAGGGGTCCATGGAGCCGCCGACGTCCATGCACAGGATCACGCGCGTGTTGGGGCGCCGCGGGGGGCGCATCACGAGCTCGAGCTCGCCGGCGTTCTGCGCGGTGGCGTCGATCGTCTCGTCGAGGTCGAGCTCCGGTTCGCCCTCGCGCCCGAAGGCGCGCAGCTTGCGCAGCGCGACCTGGAGCTGGCGCACCTCGAGGGTCAGGTCGTTGCGGTAGCCGCGGTAGGCGCGCGCGTCGGCGACCTTGATCGCGCTCCGGTTGCCGCCCTTGCCGCCGATCCGGTAGCCCTCCCGCGCGTTGCCGCCGTGGCCGAAGGGCGAGTTCCCGCCCGTCCCGATCCACTTGCTCCCGCCGTCGTGGCGTTCGTCCTGCTCGCGCAGCAGCTCCTCGAAGCGCTCGCGCAGCTGCTCGAGGTCGAGCTCCTCGAGCCCCTCTTCGCGAGCCCGCTTCTCGATCGCGTCCCGCAGCCAGTCGAAGAGCTCGTCCTTGACCTGCTCGCGGTGGATCTCGATCCCCTTGAAGTGGGCCAGGAAGGCCTCGTCGAAGGCGTCGAGGTGCGCCTCGGAGTGCACGAGGAGCGCGCGGGCGACGTGATAGAAACCGTCGAGCGAGCTGTCGTGCAGGTCGCGGCTCAAGGCCTCGGCGAGGGCGACGGCCTCCTGGGCGCCGACGGGCACCTTGCGCGCGCGCAGCTCGTAGAGGAAGGGAATGAACATGGCTCGCCCGACCTCAGTGCCCAGGTTTCGAGGGGATCGGCATGGCCGCTAGACTATGCAGCCAGGAGCGCACCAACAAGCGTGCTGACCTGAGTCGCGTCGTCCAGGGCGCTCGCAGGGAGGACTCGATCATGGCCGGTTGCTCCCAGTGAACCCGGAGCCTGGGGCTGCCCTGCGCGTCGGAGGGCGCTTCGGCGACTACCGCCTGCTCGAGGAGCTCGGGCGCGGCGGGATGGGCGTGGTCTATCTGGCAGAGCACGTCAGCGGGCGCCGCTTCGCGCTCAAGCTGATCTCGGCGAGCGCGGACGAGGAGCTGCTGCGGCGCTTCCTGCGCGAGGGGGAGGCCCAGGCTGCCGCCGGCGCGCACCGCAACGTGCTCGGGGTGTTCGCGCAGGGCGAGCACCAGGGCTACGGCTACCTGGTCCTGGAGGTCGGCGAGGGCGACTCCCTCGGCGCCCGCCTGCGCAAGGAGGGGCGGCTGGACAGCGCTGAGGCCGCCGAACTCGTGCGCGAAGTCGCCGAGGGCGTCGCCCACGTCCACGCCTGCGGCGTGCTCCACCGCGACCTCAAGCCCGACAACGTGCTCTTCGCCGAGGACGGCCGCCCGCTCGTGATGGACTTCGGCCTGGCGCGGATCGGCCTGGAGCGCTCCTCGCTGACGCACACCTACGAGACGCTGGGCACGCCCGTGTTCATGGCCCCCGAGCAGGCTCAGGGAGCCGAGGGGATCGACTTCCGCGCGGACGTCTACGGCCTGGGCGGGATCCTCTACCAGTGCCTCACGGGCGAGCTGCCCTTCGTGGGGACCTCCCACCTCGAGGTCCTGGCGCAGGTGATCGCCGACCCGCCGCGCCGGCCGCGAAGCTTCGCGCCGGACCTCGACCCGGCGCTCGAGGCGATCTGCCTGCGCGCTCTCGAGAAGGACCCTGAGCAGCGCTACCCCAGCGCGGCGGCCTTCGCGGCGGCCCTCGCCGAGTGGGCCGCCGGCGCCGCAGCGCCCCCAGCCCGCCGCGGGGCGCCGAGGCGGCTGGTCCTCGGGGGAGGCCTGGGGCTCGGGCTCGCGCTCCTGCTCGGGCTCGCCCTCCAGCTGCAGAGGGCCGACGACGAGACGCGCGCGCGGCCCTCCCCGAGCGCGACCCCGACCCAGCGAGCGAGCGCGGCGCCCGCGCCGCCTCGCTGGGAGCCTCCGCGCGATCCGCTCCTGCTCGTGATGGAGGTCGAGCAGAGTCGGGAGGGAGGCGCGCTGATCGGCAGCGTGGCGTTCCGGCTCCAGGCCAAGCCCGACGCGCCGGGGACGCTCGAGGGCCGGATCGAGGCCGCGCGCTGCGTCCTGGGGGTGACCCGGGTCGACACGCGGGGGCCCGCCGGGGGAGCGGTCGACGGGAACCTGCGTCGGCTCGCGGGGGCGGCCGTGAAGCTCGAGCTCGACCTCCACACCGGGCGCGTCGGCGAGCTCTCGGGAGTGCCTCCCTTGGCAGAAGAGCTCGCAGGCGGTCAGTTCGACGAGGGCGGCTTCGACGAGCTCGCCAAGCTGCTCAAGCGAGCCTTCGCCCCCGAGGCCCTGCGAGCCATGCTCGAGGCGTCCCTGGGCGTGTTCCCCGCCGACGCCGCCGAGCGCAGCTGGGAGACCAAGCACAGGATCTGGGTCAACACCCTCTACAGCGCTGAGGTCAGCTGCCGCTATCACCGCCAGGACGGCGGCCTCTCCGGCCAGCTCCGCTCGGCGAGCGAGGAGCGCTTCCTCTTCGCTGAGGGCACTCCTCCGCAGATCCGCGGCTTCACGGGGACCCACACGATCGAGCTCCTGCCCGCCGCGCGCTGGCCTCGCGCGAGCGCGCTCGACATGCGCTATCGCGAAGGGCGCGCGGAGATCACGCTTCAGCTGAGGCTGAAGACCCTCTCCCCCGACGCGCCCCCCTGGTAGCGCTCAGTTGAGGTCGAGCTCGCCGTAGAGCTCCTGCTCGATCGAGTCCGCCGTCTTGCCCACGTGCTCGAGGGCCTTGGCCAGCGCGGACTCGTCGCCCGGGTCGACGATCTCGGTGTGCTTGAGCACGACCTCGTTCCCGTTGCGGCGCGCGAGCGCCCCGTAGGTGTGGCTCCAGTTGTAGTCGAGCAGCTGCCAGGGGTCCCCGAACTTGCTCGCGCTGCCGACGTGGCTCCAGAGCAGCGCCACGTGGTGGTCGCCGTCCTCCTTGAAGACCACGTAGACGCTCTGGCTGCGGTCGCCGGTGGTCGGCATCGAGAGCAGGTAGACGCCCTCCTCGGGGATCTCGAGCGCCCACTCCTTGTCCTCGGCGATCGCCTGGATCATGGCTTTGTCGTCCACGCTGTCCTCCTACTGGGCCCAGAGGTATCGCTTGTAGTTGCCCTCCTTGTCGAGGCGAAACTCGTAGAGCACCGCGCCCGACTGGCTGGTCGTGATCACGACCGCGGGCCGCTGCCCGTCCTTGCCGACGGTCTGCATGCTCTGGGCGTGGGCCGCGGGCAACACGCGGACCTCGCTCATGGCGCCCGGCGCGCGCGCGCCGCCGAGGAAGGCCCCGACCTGGAGCGCGACCAGCGCGACCACCAGCAGGACCAGGAAGCGATTCTGGCGCTCGAGGCGCTCTAGCCGCTGCTCCATGGCCTACTCCTCCGCCTCGGCGAGGGTCACGATCGCGTGCGCCCAGCGGGCGAACTTGAGCCGGCCCAGGTCGCCCACGGTCTTGACGTTGAAGGCCTCGGCGAGGAGCTGGGCGTCCTTCTCGCTCACGCCCTGCAGGGCGCCTACGGGGGCGTCCACGATCTCCTTGAGGGTCTTGCCCTCCCAGGACTTGTCCAGAGCCTTGTTCAGGTTCACGCGACTCTCCTTTCGTTGGTGGCGGGGACTTTCGCCCCCCGCGTCGCCCACGTCAAACCAAGCCCCCTACAATCCCGCCCCAACCAACCGAGGTCTGTCATGCGCCCCGTGTCCTTCACCCGCGACTTCGTCTCTCACCCTGCCGGCTCCTGCCTCGTCGCCTTCGGCGAGACGAAGGTGATCGTGACCGCCTCCCTCGAGGACCGCGTCCCGCCCTTCCGCCGCGACACCGGCAAGGGCTGGGTGACCGCCGAATACGCGATGCTCCCCGGCTCGACCGGCGGCGGCCGCAAGCGGCGCGAGCTCAACAAGCGCGACGGGCGCAGCGTCGAGATCCAGCGGCTGATCGGGCGCAGCCTGCGGGCGGCGATCGACTTCGAGAAGATGGGCGAGAACTCGCTCACGATCGACTGCGACGTGCTCCAGGCCGACGGCGGCACGCGGACCGCGGCGATCAGCGGCGGCTGGGTCGCGATGTACGACGCCCTGCGGGTCCTGGCCGAGCGCCAGGGTCACCCCGGCCCCGAGCACTACCTGACCGGCCAGGTCGCCGCCGTCTCGGTCGGGATCTGCAAGGGCGAGGTCGTGGTCGACCTCGACTACGCCCACGACAGCACGGCCGAGGTCGACATGAACGTCGTGATGCGCGACGGCGACTTCGTCGAAGTCCAGGGCACGGGCGAGCAGGGGGTCTTCGACCGCAAGGCGCTCGACGCGCTCCTCGACGCCGCGGGGGCAGGGATTGCCCAAATCCAGCAGGCGCAAAGGGTTTGCTTGGGGATCTGACGGGGAGTTCGAGTATTCTTGCTCGGAAGTGCTCCGAAACTGGGGCATAGTCCCGCGTGTCGAGACTCCTGGCGTAGAGCGTTGGGACCTCGGCACTTGAGACTCACGCACTCCGAACATTAGCTGGAGCTAAGCTCGTGGCCACCACGACCCTCCCTACCCTCGACGCCCCCCAGAGCGACCAGCGGAAGAGCGAGAGCGAGCAAGGCACGCAGGGAGAGCAGCCGACCCTCGAGCGCAGCGTCCTGCCGGATCCCTCCAGCCGCACGCTCTCGATCTGCCTGATCAACCCGCGCTTCGAGCCGAGCTACTGGGGCTTCGACTACGCCCTGCCCCTCTATCCGGGCGACCGGCGCAGCACCATGATCAACGGCGCGCTGCCCAGCCTGGCGGGGCTCTGCGGCCACCACCACGTGCGCCTGATCGACGAGAACGTGGAGGAGATCGACTGGGACGAGGTCGCGCGTCACGACATCGTCGGCGTGACCGGCATGAACGTGCAGCGCAAGCGGCAGTTCGAGATCCTCGAGCGCCTGCGCAGCATGGACGTGTTCGTGGCCGTCGGCGGCCCCTACGTCTCGGTCAAGGAGGACATCTTCGAGGGCTTCTGCGACGCCATGTTCATCGGCGAGTCCGAGTACACCTGGCCCAAGTTCCTCGACGACTTCGCCGCCGGTCGCCCGACCGAGTCGCGCTACGAGCAGAGCGAGCGGACCGACATGACGCTCGTCCCGGCGCCGCGCTACGACCTGCTCAAGGTCGACCGCTACGCCTCGGGCTCGCTCCAGTTCTCCCGCGGCTGCCCCTTCCAGTGCGAGTTCTGCGACATCATCGTGATCTTCGGGCGCAAGCCGCGGAACAAGGAGCCCGAGCAGGTCGTGGCCGAGCTCGAGGCCATGCGCCAGGCCGGCTTCTTCTCGGCCATGGTCGTGGACGACAACTTCATCGGGAACAAGAAGAAGGCCAAGGCCGTCCTGCGCGCGATCCGCGACTGGCAGATCGAGCACGACTACCCGCTGCGGCTCAACACCGAGGCGAGCATCAACCTCGCCGACGACCCGGTGCTGATGGACCTCCTCTACGAGGCCAACTTCCGGAGCATCTTCATCGGGATCGAGACCCCGCGCGCCGAGTCGCTCAAGGAGACCAAGAAGTTCCAGAACACCCACGGCGACTCGCTCGAGGACAAGCTGGGCCGAATCCAGAAGGCCGGCCTCGACATCAGCGCCGGGTTCATCGTCGGCTTCGACAACGACGACCTGGGGATCTTCGAGGACCAATACAACTTCATTCAGGGCGCGGGCGTGCTGCTGGCCATGGTCGGCATGCTGGGGGCGATCCCCAAGACGCCGCTCTACAAGCGGCTCGAGAAGGAGGGGCGCCTCATCGAGGAGGACCCCAACTGCAACTTCATCCCCAAGCAGATGACCCGCGAGCAGCTGATCACCAACTACTGGGACCTCGTCCGCCGGCTCTACACGCCCGAGGCCTTCCTCGATCGCTACTTCCGCGTCTACATCGACCACCCCGAGTACACCGAGAAGCGGGCCGAGATCTGCCGCAAGGGCAACGAGGGCAAGTTCCTCCCCACCCTGGGCTACGCGATCATCCTGTTCGTGAACCTGTCCATGGCCCTGCTCAAGGACGGCTCCCTGGGCAAGGTCGGCATGGTCTACCTGCGCTACTTCGTGCGCGTGAACCGCAAGGTCCGCCCGGGCTTGATCGGGACCGCCCAGTTCCTCAACCGCTGCGTGACCCACTGGCACTTCTACCGCTTCACGCGGGACGCCCAGTCCGGCAAGCTGCGCACCTGGAACTCGGGATAAGGAATCCTCCTGCTCGTGCTCGAGACGGAGAACCGAGGGAGCTGTCGCTGAGGGCGACAGCTCCTTTGCGTTCCGGAGATTGAAGAAGGAAAGCAAGAAAGCAGGAAGAGGCACCAATCAAATGCAGCCTTCCTGGCTTCTTGCTTTCCTTCTTCACACACTCGCGGCAGAGGGAGCTCTCGCTCCCAGCGACAGCTCCTCAGTCAGCCACGCAGAGCACCCAGGCCGGACCCTCGCCGACCTCGCGGCGGCTCAGCTCGCGCAGCGCGCCGTCCTCAGCGATCCGATAGACCGCGAGCCGGTGGTCGCGCTGGCCCGCGACCAGGACGCGCTCGCCCTTCGCGTCGAGGCTGAAGGCGCGCGGGAAGTGCGGGCAGCGCGCGTGCCCCGCCTTGCGCAGGCCGCCTTCCCCGTCGATCGCGAACACGGCCAGCGTGTCCTGGGGGTCCTGCTTGCGGTGATCGCGGTTGGAGACGTAGGCGAAGCGCCCGTCCGGGGTGATCCGTACCTCCGCGCCCGAGCTCTTGCCCTGAAAGCCCTCGGGCAAGGTCGAGAGCGTCTGGACGAGCTTCAGGGTCCCCGCCTTGGGGTCGAGGCGCCAGGCGGAGATCCCGCCGCCGTGCTCGTTGCTCGAGTAGGCGAAGGGCAGGCGCGGGTGGAAGCGGAGGTGGCGTGGCTCGTGCACGTCGCGCCCGGGCTCGGGGCCCGCGACCCGGGGCGGGTCGTTGGGCTCGAGCGCGCCGGTCTTGGGGTCGAAGCGGAGCTGATAGACCGCGTTGGGTCCGGTGTGCGGCACGAACACGAAGCGCCCCGAGGGGTCGACCTCGACCATGTGCGCCTTCTTGGCGGTCGTCTTGCGGGCGACCCGCTGGGTGCAGCGCCCCTGCTCGAGCGCGTAGACCGAGACCTGGCCGCCGCCGTAGCTCGCGCTGAGCAAGAACCCACCCGCCACGCGGAGGAAGGTCGGCCGTCCGCCCGTGAGCTCGAGGCTGTGCTCGATCTCCAGTCGGCCCGCGGGCAGACGGCGCAGGGTGTGGATCCGCTCGATCCAGCCGCGCCCGCGCTTCCGCTCGGCGGCGGCCACGTAGATCCGCGCGCGGTCGGGCGAGAGCGCCATGGCGCCCGGGCGACCGGGGAGCGCCAGCTTGGAGCGCGGCGAGAGGGCGCCCTCGGGGTCGAGGTCGAACACCTGGACCTCCTGCGCTTTGCCGCAGGAGACGTAGACCCGCTGCCCCTTGCCTGGGTCTTGGGCGACCAGCGGAGCCGAGAGGAGCAGGACCAACCACAGCGCGTGCTTCATGAGCCCCGTGATACCGCAAGAACCAAAGACCAGAGCGGACCCGAAGGTCCGCTCTAGCCTTTTCCCTCACAACAACATTCCGGCGTTCGCCGGGGTAAGTGATCGCGCTAGACGGCCGCCATGGTCGGCAGCATGGCGCGCACGACCTTGCCCATCGCGTTGCGGGGCAGGGCGTCCATGGTGATCACGCGTTTGGGCTGCTTGTAGCGGGCGATCTTGCCCTGGAGGAACTCCTCCAGCTCGCTGGGCGTGATCGACGCGGGCGCGACGTAGGCGAAGCCGACCTCGCCCCAGCGCTCGTCGGGCACGCCGACCACGGCGCACTCGCTGACCTTGGGGTGGCTCAAGATCACCTGCTCCACCTCGGCCGGGTAGACGTTCTCGCCGCCGGAGATGAACATCTCCTTCTTGCGGCCCACGACCGAGTAGTAGCCGTCCTCGTCGCGGCTGAAGTAGTCGCCGGTGGCCCACCAGCCGTCCTTGTAGACGGCGTTGGTCGCCTCCTCGTTCTCCCAGTAGCCGGCGCAGACGTGGGGGCCCTTGAGCAGCAGCTCGCCCACCGCACCCGGCTCGGTGACCTCGTGGCCCGCGTCGTCGACGAGCTTGGCCTGGCAGTGCATCACCGGGAAGCCGACCGTGCCGGCCTTCTCCTTGGCCTTCTCGGGGATCAGCGAGAAGCAGTTGGGGCCGACCTCGGTCAGGCCGTAGCCCTGGCGGAAGGTCACGTTGCGCTCGGCGTAGTCGTCGATCAGGCCCAGGGGGCAGGGGGCGCCGCCGCAGAGGGCGAAGCGCACGCTGCTCAGGTCGACCCGGCCGAAGGCGGGGTCGTCGCGGAGCATCTCGAAGGTCGTCGGCACGCCGAACAGGATCGTGATCTTCTCCTTCTCGATCTGGGTCAGGATCTCCTCGGCCTCGAAGCGGGGGAAGAGCACGACCTTGCCGCCGCGGTGGAAGAGGGGCAGCGAGAGCACGTTGATCGCGCCGGTGTGGAAGAGCGGCGTGAAGGTCGCCGTGGAGTCGTCAGCGCGCAGGTCGCAGGCGACCGTCGTGTTGAGGCTGTTGGCCGTGATCGAGCCGTGGGTCAGGACCGCGCCCTTGGGGCGGCCGGTCGTGCCCGAGGTGTGCAGGATCAGCAGCGGGGTGTCCTCGGCGGCGTCGAAGCAGGGGACCTGGGGGACCTCACCGGCCTGGGCCAGGGGCGCGAGGGTCTCGTCGACCATCGTCAGCTTGGGCCGCACGTTGTCGATCACGTACTGCACCTCGGGCGGGGCGCAGCGCCAGTTGATCGGCACCAGGATCGCGCCCAGGCGAGCGCAGGCGAAGAGCACCTCGAAGAACTCGGGCTCGTTCTGGCCGTGCCAGCACACCCGGTCGCCCGGCTCGATCCCGTGCACGTCACGCAGCCAGGCAGCGCGGCGCTGAGCCCGCGCGAACATCTCCCCGTAGCTCCAGCGCTGTCCGCTCGCGACGTCCACCAGCGCGATCCGCTCGGGATAGAAGTGGGTCCACTTCTCCAGCCAAAGTCCGATCGTCATGTTCGTCCTCCAGTAGGGGGCCTTCCCCGCCCCGCCGTCTCATGGAGAGAACATTAACGAACGTTCGTTCACCCATCAACGGTCTTTGTCGGCGCGGGGCTCCGGCGCTCTAAGTCTCGTAGCGAAGCGGGCCTGCAGCGGTGCACGGCCAGGAGAGACAAGCACTTACGAAAACCATGTCCAAAGCCCTCGGGCGCGCCTACTCCCCTCAGCAAAGGAGGAGTCATGAGGACTCGATACGCCCTCGCCCTCAGCCTGGCCTGCGTGTGCAGCGCCGCGGCGGCGGGTGAGCTGGACAAGAAGGATGCTCGCACGATGGCCCGGGTGGACAAGGACCTGACCAAGGCCGAGCAGACCCTGGCCGTCTACGAGCAGGATCAGAAGCCCTACAAGGACCGGGTGGCGGAGTCGCTCGAGCGCTCGCTGGTTCGGACCGAGGAGAAGCTGGCCAAGCTGCCGGCGGACGGGGACGGGGTCGCTCAGGCCCAAGCGCGGCTGAAGTCGGTCCGGGCCCGGGTCGGCGAGCTCGTGCGCGCCAAGGGGAGCATGGGGGCCAAGGCGGGGCTCGGCGCCAAGCCCGC
>CALDQK010000483.1 GCA_937911525.1 uncultured bacterium | reverse complement strand
CGTGCTGCTCCTGATCCAGCACGAGCTGCTGCCCTGGGCCGAGCTGGCCCTCGAGCACCACCGGCCCAAGGACATTCAGGACATCCTCAAGTGGGCGGCGGTGTGCTGGCTCTGGCCCTGCGACCCGGACCGGCCAGGCCAGGTCGCGCCGCTGACGGCCTTCAAGCGCGGCTTCTGGACGAAGTACCCCAAGTCCGAGTTCAAGGAGGAAGAGCCCAAGGCCAACCTCCTGTTCTGGAAGATGGTCTTCACGCTCTACCAGCAGCGCCTGCACAAGGACCTGCTCAACATTCAGTCCGCGAACCAGCCCAACCCCTTCCTCGAGGCGCTGCACTGGCTCGACGAGGAGCACCCTTCGATCGGCTGCGGCGAGCGGCACCTGCTGATCCCGACCAAGGACAACGTCAACGAGCCCGAGAACCGGCGGATCGAGATCCTGTTCCTCAAGCCCGGGACCGAGCCTGAGCTCGGCGGGGAGGAGGTCGCGGGGCACCCCAAGGCGCTCGAGTCCTTCTACGACCCCGAGCGTTACAAGTTCTTCGACCTCGACTGCCCCGAGCCGAGCTACCACGGGCGCGACCTGCACCGCGGCAACCTGCTCTTCATCCTGGACACCTCGACCTCGATGAAGGGCAGCCGCGTCGAGCGGGCGCGGCGCGAGCTGATCGGCGCGATCCACGGGCTGAACGAGAACTACAACTTCGGCGTGGTGACCTTCGGGGTCGACGTCGAGAGCGTGTGGTGGGAGGGGCCGACCTGGACCCTGCGCTCGGGCGGCGTGAGCCGCGACGCGCTGTCCTGGAAGCAGGGCGCCAAGCCCTTGCTCAAGGTGGCGAGCGAGGAGAACCGGCGCGAGGCGATCGACCGGATCGCCGCGATCCCGCTCACGCCGGGGACCAACACCAGCGACGCCTTCCAGGTCGCCCTCACGGCGACGGGGCTGCGCGAGCTCGACCCCGAGCAGGGGGACAAGAACACGCTCGAGTTCCTCTCGGACGGCAGCCCGACGCCCAACATCCGGATGGCTGACGGGACCAAGGTCGCCGAGGGCACGGTCGGCGGGCGCCGGACCCGCCACGACGACGAGTGCCGGCACATCCTGCGCGAGGTGCGCGAGAACAACACGACTGGCTGGGTGATCAACGCCACGGCCTTCTTCCCCAAGACCAAGGTCCACAACAACCAGCGCTCGACCTACACCCCGCCGGGCTACGCCTTGAACCTCATGAAGACGCTGCCGACCCTGGGCCCCGAGCCGGGAGAGTTCGGCGACAACCGCGTGGGGCTGATCGAATACCGCTAGTGGTCGGGCCGTGAGCGAGTGGGACCCTAGCTCGGGCAGCGAGCCCGAGCCCGGCCAGAGCGTCCAGGGCGCGGTCCTCGAGCGCTTGCTGGGCAAGGGGGGCATGGGGGTGGCCTGGCTGGCGCGGCGCGAGCAGCGGCCCGTCGTGCTCAAGCTGCTCGACCCCAACCTCGCGCGGGACCCCCAGCTCCGGCAGCGCTTCGAGCGTGAGTGGGAGGCGCTGCGCAAGGTGCGCGGGCACCCCAACGTGGTCGAGGTCCTCGCCGTCCACGGCGAAGCGGCCGCGATCGAGCTGGAGTTCGTGGCGGGCCAGCCCCTCGACGCGCTGCTGCGCGAGCGGGGCCGGATCGAGCCGGCCCAGGCGACCCGGATCGCGCTCGACGTGGCCCGCGGCCTGAGCGCGATCCACGGGCTGGGGCTGATCCACCGCGACCTCAAGCCGGCCAACATCATGCTCGACGCGCAGGGCGCGGCCAAGCTGGTCGACTTCGGGCTGGCCAAGGACCTGTTCCTGTCCGGCCTGACCCAGCCGGGGCAGCTCCTCGGCACGGCGCACTACATGGCGCCCGAGCAGTGGGAGGACGAAGGGGTCGACACGCACACCGACCTGTTCGCCCTCGGCGCCACGCTCTACCACCTGATCACGGGCCAGCCGCCCTTCCCGGGGCAGGACATGGACGAGGTGGCCGACATGGCCTGCGAGGGCGACTACGAGCCCGTGGGGGAGCTGGTGGCTGGGCTCCCCCCGGGCCTGCAGGCGATCGTCGGCCAGCTGCTCGAGGTCGACCCGGCCTTCCGCTACGGGCGGGCGGCGGCGCTGGTGGCCGACCTCGAGGCCCTGCTCGCCGGCGGCGTCGTCAGCGCCCCTTGCGTCGAGCACCCCAGCCTCCCCGGCGGGCGCCGCTCGCTGCTCGGCGGCGAGTGGTTCACGATCGGCAGCGCGGCGGGGGTCGAGGTCCAGCTGAGCGAACCGGGGGTCGAGCCCAAGCACGCCCAGATCCGTCGGGAGGCCTCGGGCTGGGTCCTGCGCGACTTCAAGAGCGCCGGCGGGACCTGGGTCGGCGAGGACCGCCTGGGCGGGGCGCACGCCCTGAGCGACGGCGAGCGGCTCCGCTTCGGCCCGAGCGCGACGCTCGTGTTCCGCAACCCGCGTCAGCGGGGTGAACGGAGCTACCTGCGCGACGTGGAGCGCCGCGAGCAGCTGGCGCCGGTGGTGCTCGCCCTGGGGCAGCTCGCGGATCCGCGCGCGGCCCTCGGGCTGCTGGAGCAGCTCGCCGAGGACCCCTGGGAGGAGCGCGCCCTGGCGCACGCGCTCACCGGGCTCTTCGGGCCAGCGCTGGCTCAGGCCGTGCAGGCCCGCCGCGCGGCTCGCGCGCAGCAGCGCCCCGTGTGGGCGGCGGGGCAGCTGGCCGCGTTGGCCCAGCGCGGCGCCAGCTCGGTCGCGGAGTGGCTGACCTGGTGGCACCAGGCGCGGCCCTTGGCGCCGCCGCAGCTGGTCGAGCCGCGGCCCGAGCGGGGGCTCTTCCTGCAGGGGCAGGGGCCGGTCCCGGCGCGCTTCGAGCTGAGCGACCTGGGCCTGGTCCACGTCGGCCGCGACGAGAAGTGCCAGCTGCGCGTCGATCACCCCCAGGCGCCGCGGCTGCTCGCCACGCTGCTGCGGCTGAACCGTCGCTGGGTCGTGATCGACGGCGGGAGTCCGGCGGGGACGACCCTGGCCGGGCAGCGCGTCCAGGCGGCCTTCTTCGACCCGGGTCAGGTGCTGAGCCTGGGGCCGGTGCAGCTGCGCCTCGAGGCGGGGCCGCTCGCGCCGCCGGGCCAGGTGCAGGGGGGGCTCTACGCGATCGACGCGCTCGCCTTCGACGTGCTCGAGGAGCAGGGCCACCCCAGCGTGGCGGCGGCGGCCGTGGGCTGGCTCTTCGCGCAGGCGCACCAGGAGTGGATCGAGCCGACCCTGGCCGAGCTCTACCCCGAGCCGGCGGGGCGGGAGGCCTGCGCGGCCCGCTTGCGGGCGCTCTTCGCCGAGCGCGCTCAGCGGGCGCGAGCCCTGCTCCCGCGGCTGCTGGGCGGGGACGCCGGCGGGGACCTCGCCGCCTGGGAGACCCTCCTCGCGCAGCGGCGTCCCCAGCTCGGGCACCAGGTCGCTCCCGCGGGCTGGAGCAAGTAAGTCGGTTGGGACCTTGGCCTGCGCTGCCGAGGAGCGCTAACCTCGCGCTATGAGCGGTCCGCTCACGAGACGCTTTGGCCCCTTCGCGATCGAGGGTGAGCTGGCCCGCGGGGGCCAGGGCTCGGTGTGGAGGGCTCGCCACGCCGAGAGCGGGCAGCCGGTCGCGCTGAAGCTGCTCTTGAATCCGGGGGCGAGCGGGGCGAAGCGCTTCGCGCAGGAGGCGCGGGTCCTCGCGCGGCTGTCCCACCCGAACTTGCTGAGGGTGCTCGACTACGGCGAGCTCGAGGGCAAGCCCTACATGGCCATGGAGCTGGTCGTGGGGGAGGACCTGCGCGCGCGGACCGAGCGCGGGATCCCCCCGGCCGATTGGTCGGTGGACGTGATCGCGCAGGTCGCGGGCGCGGTGCACCACTGCCACGAGAACGGGATCCTGCACCGCGACCTCAAGCCGGCCAACATCCTGCTGGAGGAGGGCAGCGGGCGGCCGGTCCTGATCGACTTCGGCCTGGTCAAGCGCGACGCGGACCAAATGGAGCTGGCCTCCCTGGACGGGCAGACCCAGTTCAGCCAGAGCGGCACGATCAAGGGCACGCCCGAGTACATGGCGCCCGAGCAGATCAACGAGCGCGAGTTCGGCGAGCCCACCCGCGCGACCGACGTCTACGGGCTGGGCGCGACGCTCTATCAGCTCTTGACGGGGCAGCCCCCCTTCAAGGCCGGGGCGCCCGTGATCGTGATGCGCAAGGTGACGCGCAAGGTGCCGCCTGCGCCGAACACGCTCAACCCGCGGGTGCCGGGGCCGCTCAACGACTTCGTGATGCGCTGCTTGGCCAAGCAGCCGAGCGAGCGCCCCGGGACGTGCGTCGAGTTCGCGAGCGAGCTGCGGCGGATCGTTCCCAGCGCCGCGGGGGCGGCGGCGCCACGTCCGCCAGCTGGGCCGCCGCCGAGCTCGTCGGGCAGCGCGCGCTTCCGGGCCGGCTCGCACTACCCGCAGGCGGGGAGCTCGCCGGGCTCCCACCCCTCGGCGAGCGGCTTCGGCAGCGGCCCAGGCCAGCCGCACTCGTCCTCGAGCGGCGGCCACTCCCTCGGCGCGAGCACGGGACCGACGCGGACCAAGGTCGAGAGCTCGGGCAGCGGCGGCTCCAAGGTCAGCCTCCCCACGCGCGGGCCGACCCAGGGGACTCGGGTCGGCCCCTACACGGTGATCCGCGAGCTGGGTCGTGGGGGCATGGGCGTGGTGCTCGAGGCGAGCGACGACCTCGGGCGGCGCGTGGCGGTCAAGGTGCTGACCTCGGGCGCCGAGGGCCGTCAACAGAAGCGCTTCGAGCGCGAGGCCAAGGCGCTGGCGGCCCTCGAGCACGAGAACGTGGTTCGCTTCCACGGCTACGGCGCGGGTCCGCCGCCTTGGCTGGCCATGGACTACGTGGAGGGGCACGACCTCAACGACCACCTGGCCGAGGGGGCGCTGCCCTTTCGCGACACGGCGCGCCTGCTCGCGCAGGTCGCCGAGGGGGTGGCCTACGCGCACGAGCAGGGGATCGTGCACCGCGACCTGAAGCCGGCCAACATCCTGCTGCGGGAGTCGGACGGGGCCGCGCTGGTGACGGACTTCGGCCTGGCCAAGGCCGAGGACGCCTCGCGCTTCACGCGCACGGGGTCGACGATCGGGACGCTGGCCTACATGTCGCCGGAGCAGGCGCGGGGCGAGTCGGTGACCTACCCGACCGACGTGTGGGCGCTGGGGGCGATGCTCTACCGCTGCTTGACGGGTCAGCTCCCCTTCGAGGGCGAGTCGGCCGTGAGCATGGTGGGGCGGATCAACCGCGGCGACTTCCGGCGTCCTCTGGCGCTCAACCCGGCGGTTCCGCCGGAGCTGGAGTCGGTGTGCCTGGCGTGCATGCAGCGGGACCCCGAGGCGCGCCCGAGCGCGCGCGAGGTGGCCGACGCGCTGCGCGAGGGCAAGGCGCTCGGCGAGCTGCCCTCGACCTGGGCGGGGCGGCGGGGCTTGCTGGTCGGTCTCGGCGGCGCGCTGCTCCTGGTCGCGAGCGGGGTGCTGGCAGCGTTCGCCAGGAAGGGGGCGGGGCCAAGCGAGGGTTCGCCATCGACGCCTGCCCCGAGCGCGGCGGCGGCGACGCCGACGCCGAGCGCGCCGCCGCGTCAGCCGGCGCCCTGGCCGCACCCGCGTTGGGAGCTGGCTTGGCGGCGGGCGGTGGGGCCGGCGCCCCGGCTCGATCCGGCGGCGCTGTGGGTCGACGCGGGGGGGGCCGAGGCGGCGCCCTTGACCCCAGCCGCGCGCGCCGCGGAGGGCGCCCGGGTGCCGGGGTTCCTGGGCGAGGCGGTCTCCATGGGCGAGGGGCGTCTGCGGGTGCGCTACGCGGATCCCTTGAGCGTGCTCTCTCTCGACGCGAACTCGCCGGGTGACTACTTCTTGCTCGGCGAGCACGCGCGCGATCTGCGGGTGCTTCCTCAGGAGGAGGGGCACGTCACGCTGCGGGTCCCCAACGACGTGAGCGACATTCGGGTGCGGATCGGCGGCGCGCGCTGGGCGGGGGTAGGTCTCTCGCTGAGCTTTCGCGAGCCGGAGGTGATCGACGGGCGCAAGTTCTCGATCTATCTGGGCACCGACCGCGAGCAGCGGCCGATCGGCCTCACGCTCAGCGGGCGCACGCGGTGGGCGAAGCTGACCTCCGGGGAGAGCGTGCCCTTTCAGTTGGATCATGAGTGGCGTGAGCTGCGCTTCGAGCCCGGCGCGGCGCCTGGCCGGCGCGTCGAGATGGCGGGCGTGCCGCTCGAGCTCCTGGACCAGGCGGTCTCTCAACCCGCGCCCGCTGGCGAGGTGTGCTTGACCCTGGGCGAGGTCGCGCTCGACCTGCGGCAGGTGGAGCTGCGCGGTCGTCCCGTGCGCACCGACGTGCCTGCGCTGGCCTGGGTGCCGCTCGAGCCGCGTCCCTCGTGGCACGCGGCGTTGGCCTTCCGCAGCGAGGAGCCTGCCTCTGGAGGCCCCTTGCTGGCCCTGTCGCCCTCTGCGGACGAGGAGGGCTATTGGCTGGAGCTGGACGGAGGCACGTTGCTCCTGCGGCGCGGCGGGGAGCTGCTGGGCCTGGACGCCCTCGGCCGGCTGCCTGAGGGCAAGTCCGAGGGGTGGCTGAGCCTCTCTCGCGTCGGCTCCCGCCTCGTCGGGGAGGCGCGGATCGGCGCCGAGCGCGCGCGGGTGGAGGTGATCGATCCTCTCCCCTTGCCTAGCGAGGCCTTGCGGGTCTGTTACGGCTCCACGGCGCCGCGGCTGGTCTTCGAGCGGGTGGAGGTGCGTCCGGGTCCGGCCCAGGCTCCCCCAACGCCGGTCCAGCAGCGGTGGATCGAGGGCGCGCGTCGTCTGGCGACCTGCTCTCGTCTAGAGCGGGCCGAGGCACGTTTCGTGGGTCCCAAGGCGCGCGGGCCCCGGCGCAAGGAGGCCCAGGCTGCGGGTCAACTCCTCGAGAGCGCCGCAGACGAGCTCGAGGGAGACGAGCGCCTCGACGCGCGCGCC
>CALDQK010000482.1 GCA_937911525.1 uncultured bacterium | reverse complement strand
AAATTCTGGTAGCGCTCGTAGTTGAGCGCGGTCAACTGGTCCGACAGCCCCATGAGCGCCTGCAGGCGCCCCCGCGAGAGCCCCCGGAGCGCGCCCACGAGCTCCCCCGCGGCGGCGACGATCACGCCCGCCGAGCTGCCGGACCTCGACGCAGCCCTGCGCGCCCTGCTCCCCGCCGAGGCGCTGGAGGCCCTCGTGGCCGAGCACCCCGGCGCCCCGCCCGCCTGGCGTGAGCGCGCGCGCAAGCGGGTCGGCATGCTCGGCGCGAGCGAAGCGGCGGCCAAGGCCTCCCTCCAGGGGACCCCGATCGACCAGCTGCTGGAGATCCTCGCCAAGCTGGCCAAGAGCGCGCTCAGCGAGGAGCTGGGCCGGGACCGCCTGCTCAGCGACCGCGTCCGCTTGGCTCAGGCCAGGCTGGCCGTGCGCCGCGGGCGGGAAGAGCAGGCCCTCGTGATCCTGAGCGAGGTCCAGGAGCCCTTCGCGGGCGCCCGGGACTTCCTGCGCGGCCTGGCCCTCAACCGCGTCGGGCGCTGGAAGGCCAGCGAGGCGGTCGCGCGCGACATGGCCGGCCAAGCCGCTCCCCTCTGGGAGGACCTGGCGGGCCTGTTCTTCGCCCAGGCCAACGTGGCGGACCTCGCCATCTACGAGCGCCGCCTGGAGGAGCAGCTCGAAGGGCTCCTGAACGCGCCCCCCGAGGCGGACTTCTTCCGCCTCGCCCGACGCGCGAGCCAGGCCCGGGATCCGGCCACGATCCAGGGCATCGAGCGCGACCTGAACGCCTCCAGGGCGGCGGACGACGTGTTCCTCTGGGTCTTGCTCGCCGACCGCGAGCTGAACCGCCCCGGCAAGACCGAGCTAGAGCGGGTCGCCCGCTACCTCGAGCGGGCCAGCGCGCTCTGCAACGGGAGCCCCTCGCCCACGATCCTGCGCGCCCTGGGTCAGCTCCGACTCGGCCAGGGCCGCGGCGCGGAGGCCGCGGACATCCTCGCCAAGGCTCGCGCCTCTTACGGGGAAGACGTCAACCTCTGCCTCCTCGCTGGAGGCGCCTTCTTTACGACGGGTCGCTACGCCGAGGCGGACAAGGCCTGGGCAGACGCCCTCAGGCTTCAGGGCGACACCGCCAAGATCCTCGCCGGCAAGCTGACCCCGATCCCGCTCCGCATCGCAGCCGAGACGGCGATGCAGGTCCCTCCCGGCCTCGAGGACTTCATGACGCCGGCCCTCGAGTCGCCTCAGCGCCTCTCGGCTCCCTTCCCCGCCGGCGAGGGCCGCGAGGCGGCCGAGGAGCTCATCGACGGGGCGGTGCGCGGCTACCCCTACGCTCGCTTGAAGGAGCGCATCGAGCGCGCCGAGCGGGCGCTCAGCGCAGAGCCCCGTTGGCCGATCCTCCTGTTTCGGATCCTGATCGGCCGGCTCGAGCTCGAGGCGGCCGCGGAGGCCGTCGCGCGGATCCGAGGCGGCCCTTACGCCCACCTCGCCCCCGCCTACGAGCTCGAGATCGCGCTCGGGCGTGGGGACGGAGAGGCCGTGACCCGCGCGATCGAGACCCTCTGTGAGAGCGAACACGAGAGCTACCGCGAGCTGGGTCGCGCCTGGCGGCACCTCGACGCTTCGGAGTTCGAGCAGGCCTGCGAGCTGGGCCTGGACCTCGCCAAGCGCGAGCCCGCCCTCAAGGAGCGGATCGCGCGCTTGCTCGCCATGACCCTGCTCAAGCAGGAGAGCTACGCCGAGCTCAACGCGCTCTTGCTCGACGTCGTCCGCACGAGCGCCTTCCTGGACGTCCTCTATCTGAGGCTGATGGCGGTCGTCGGTCTGAACTCCTTCTTGCAGCTCCGCGAGAAGTCGCCTCAACAGATCCAGTCGACCCTGATCCGCTTCGCGATCCTCGATCGCCTGGGAGACAGCGAAGCGGCGGGTGAGCTGGCCCGCGCCGCGGCGATCTCGCTCCCCACGACCTCGCCTTGGTACCAGAGCGTCCCCTACTGGCTCTACCGGCTCGAGCTGGCGCAGCCCCAGAGCCGCACGGCCCGGCAGATCCGCGGCCTGAAGCGGCTCCGCGACGGCTGCCCCAAGGAGGAGGTCCTCTCCTGCTGGCCCCCGGGCGAGAAGCTGCTGCCCAACTTCGCCCGCGTCTACCGCAATCGCTTCGGGGAGGACCCGCCCGGTCACTCCTCGGAGGAGGACTGAGGCTCGGCCGCGAGCGTGCCATAGAGCTTGCTCCAGGCCTCGAGCAGCTGCAGCAGGTTGTCCCGCCGCACGGCGCAGCGCTCCCAGGGCCGCGCCGAGATCGCCGCTTCGCGCAGCCGCTGCACCGTCACCGCCGAGACGGCGGGGCTCTCGCGCAGCGCCGCCAGAGCCGGGTCGGGCGCCTCGAGGACCCCCTCGGGCTTCCACACGCGCAGGCCGCGTGAGGTCCGCTCCAGCGAGACCGCTTCGCTCTGCTTGAGCTCCTTGAGGTGCCGCGACACGGTCCGCACGCTGCCAGCCTGAGCGTGCAGGCAGTCCTCGCGGGTGACGCACGCTCCTGGCTGGTGGAAGGAGAGGGCCTGCAGCTTGAGCCAGGTCATGAGCGCCGGGTCGCTCAGCTCGCGCGCGCTCCCCTCGCCGACGCGCTGCGCGAGGTGGTCCCGGGCGACCGGCGTCAGACGGGCGAGGGGCACTCGGAGCAGCTCGATCGCGACTCGCTCCCTGAGCGGCGTCTTGGTCACGTGCATCCAGTTCCTGGAGCCCGGGCAGATCGTGTAGTAAGTCCGGACCTCGCTCGTCGTCAGCGCCTCGCGCGTCTTGCGGTCGACTTGCTCGGCCCCCGCGGGTCCGAACAGGCTCGCCAGCGCGATCGGGCGCCGGATCGGGGCCCGCAGCTCCGTCGCGAGCCCGGGCGTGACGCCGTAGAGGGTTCCGACACCCTCCACGGCTCCGAGCGACCGCTTGCGAGCCAGATACTCGAGGATTTGCTGCGACTCGGGATCGACGCTGCGGCTCAAGCTGAGCCTCACTTTCACGATCGACCGAACCGCGAGGAAGCAACCATCGCACAAGCTGGCCTGTCCAGACAAGGCTGCTCAGACCAGAGCGGACAGTTTGGACAAGGCGCGCTCGCGAGTCAGGGGCCGCGTGGCGCGCCGCGCAGGGCGTCCAGCGCGGCGCCGGGCAGCTCGCTCAGGGAGCGCTCGCGCCCCAGCCAGGCCTCGAGGTCCAGGCCTCGCTCGACGGCGCGGCGCAGGTGCTCCAGCGCCGGACCTTCGCGCCCCGCGCGGGCCTCCAGGGCCGCGCGGCGCGCCGGCGCCAGCCACCCGCGCGGGAATCGCTCCTCGGCGGCGGCGTAGTCCTGCGCGGCGAGCTGCACCAAGCGCGCGGCGGCGCCGGCGTCCTCGCGGGCCTGGAGCTCCTGCAGTCGTCCGCGGACGAGGTAGGCCATGGCGAACCCCGGCGCGAGCTCGAGCGCCTGGTCCAGCGCGCGCAGCGCCCCGCGCAGCTCGGCGGGGGTCACGCGCCCGCGCTCGCTGCGCGTCAGGGTCAGGAGCCCCCGCAAGAGGTGCGCCGCGGCCCGTCGCGGGGCCGCGCTCAGCAGCTCGTCCGCGCCGCGCACGACCGGCGTCAGGTCCAGCACGTTGGCGACGGTCTCGAGGCGGGCGAGGAGCGCCGGCCCCTGGCCGGGATCCAGCTCGGCGGCCCTCGAGAGGTCGAGGGCGCCCAGGAGCAGGTCTCCGCCGCGCAGCTGACAGCGCCCCCGGCCGCGGATCGCGGCCAAGCGATCGGGGTCCAGGACCAGCGCCCGCTCGTAGGCCTCGATCGCGCCCGCCAGATCGAGGTCGCGCTCGAGCCGCTCGCCCGCGGCCAGGTCACGCCCCAGGCGCGCCTCGATCGCGGCGCGCAAGCGCGCCTGGACCCTGGCCGTCGCCTCGCGCTCCGAGGCCGGTGCGGCGCGCCGCCGCTCGACCTCGGCCAGCAGGCTCAGCGCCGCCCGGGCGCTGGCGAGGGCCGCCGGCGAGAGCTCCGCGAGCTCGCGCTCCTGCGCCGGCAAGGCGGCGCGGATCCGGCGCAGGTCGACCTGCGCCGCGTCGGGCGCGCGCGAGAGCTGCAGGCGCGCGCGGCCGCGCAGCGCGTCGAGGGCCGGCGCCTCCAGGGTCCCGCTGCTGACGGGCGCCAGCCCCAGGGCGCGCTCGAAGCAGGCCAGCGCCTCGCCCGGGTCCCGCGCCGGCCCGCTGGCGGGGCGCTGCGGCAGGAGCTGACCGAGCAGGCGCCCGCGCCAGGCCCAGGCCGCGCTCGTCCAGATCCGCGCGGCGCAGGCCCGCTGGCTGAGCTGGTCCGCCGCGGCCGGCCGCTCGAGGTCAGCGCAGAGCTGGGCCGCGGCCAGCAGCGCCTCGCCGTGGCCCGGGCAGGCCAGCCAGGCGCGCGCGAAGCCCCACAGGGCCGCCCGCTGCCCGAGGGGCTGGCGCAGGCGCCGCGCGCGCGCCGCGGCTCGCCGGGCCCGCACCAGCCAGCGCCCGCAGGCTCGCGCGGGGTCCCGGGCCGAGGCCCCCCCGCGGAG
>CALDQK010000481.1 GCA_937911525.1 uncultured bacterium | reverse complement strand
CAGGAAGGTCAGCGCGCCGGTGATCTTGACCACGTCGCGCCCGGCCTTGTTGACGCCGGTCTGCTCGATCTGAACCTTGCTCAGGTTGTAGATCAGGCGAGCCATGGCCACGCCGAAGCCGATCGCGACGCCAGCCAACAGGTTGATGAACACGACGCCCAGGACGGTGATCACGTAGATCGGCAGCTCGCCGTGCTCGTGGAGGTGCTTGGCCTCCTTGAGGTTGACGAGGCGGAAGCCGATCAGGACCAGCAGCGCGGCGAGGACGGTCTTGGGGATCGCCTCGACCAGGAAGGGCAGCGCGCCGATGAAGATCAGGATCCAGAAGCCGTGCAGGACGGCCGACCAGCGAGTCTTGGCGCCGGCGTTGATGTTCGCCGACGAGCGCACGATCACGCCCGTGATCGGGAGGCCGCCGACCATGCCGCTGATGGTGTTGCCGATGCCCTGGGCGAAGAGCTCGCGGTCGAGGTTGGCCGGCTCGCCGCCGTGCAGCTTGTCGGTGGCGACCGCGCAGAGCAGCGACTCGACGCTGGCGATCATGGCCAGGGTGAAGGCCGCGATCAAGATCGCGCTCAGGGGCAGGTGGTCCGGCCAGCGG
Organism: uncultured bacterium; assembly: GCA_937911525.1. GTDB lineage: Bacteria > Planctomycetota > J058 > J058 > J058 > NORP233. The sequence goes on along the minus strand of CALDQK010000481.1, from coordinate 8,149 downwards.
GGGAGGCCGATCGCGGCCATCAGGTGACCCTGGTCGCCCTTGACCGGCTCCGCGTCGTCGGGCAGCACGTGGCCGTCCTTGACGTGGTGGCTGTGGTCGTCGCTGCTGAAGCTGATCCGGTCGATCCGGTACTCCTTAGCGGCCTTCGCGATCGCGGCCTGCTGGGCGGCCTCCTTCTCAGCGATCGCCTTGGTGGCGGCCTCCTTCTGGGCCGCGACGGGGTCCTTGCCGGCGGCCTCGGCGGCCTCCTTGGCGGCCTTCTTGGCGGCCGCCACGCTCTGCGTCTTCCTCGGGCCCTCGGCGCTCTTGATCGGGAGCGCGCAGAGGGTGGCGACGACGACGGCGATCAGCGGCGCGGGCAGCTTCTTCAGCTTCTCGTGCTTGATCTTGGGCCACAGGATCAGGATCGCGAGCGCGATCAACCCGATCCCGATCGAGGTCAGGTTGGGGATCGCGAGCTGCCCCGGCAGGTCCATGATGTTGTCGATGGCCTTGCTCTGCGGCTTGCCGCCGAGGATCACGTGCAGCTGGCCGAGGGCGATCAGGACGCCGATTCCTGCCAGCATGCCGTGGACCACGGCCGGCGAGACGGCGAGCGAGAACCTCGCGATCCTGAGCACCGCGAACGCGACCTGCATCAGGCCTGCGATCGCGATCACGGCGCACACCATGCGCCAGTCGCCGTTCATTTGCTCGGTCAAGGCGAAGACCAGCACCACCAGGCCTGCGGCCGGACCGCTGACCTGCAGCGGGGCCCCGGCGATCGGGCCAATGATGATGCCGCCGATGATTCCGGCGATCAGGCCCGCCATGACGGGGGCGTTGCTCGCGAGCGCGATGCCGAGGCAGAGCGGGACGGCGACCAGGAAGACCACCAACGAGGCGGAGAGCTCGCTGAAGAAGCCGCCGGCTGCGGGGTCGCCCTGGGGCTCGTCGGGGGTGGCAGCCTCGGCTGCGCTGCTGGCGTCCGTCACGGGCGCTCCTGTCTCGATGGTTAGACAGAACTAACTGCAATGCTTCGACCAAAGCGAATAGGCAGCACTTGGAGCGCCTCGTGTGGCAATCTGCCTCACTCTTGGCGCCCGCCCTGTGGCAGAGTGTCACGCGTACAACTTGCGTCTAGATAGAGACTTGCAGCCAACCTCTCACACGCAGAGACGCCGCGAGCCAGGCTCGCGGCGTCCATAAGGGGTGCCTTCGCCCCCCCGGTCGAGGCTGTCTCTCGCCCTAGTGGAGGAGGACCTGCTTGGCGACCTTGAGGTCGGTGATCAGGTCCTTGGGGCGACGGATCCGCTTGAGGCGGTCGACGACCACCTTGGGGCGGAGGTAGAAGCTGCGATACGCGTAGCGCTCGAGCTCCTCCAGCTCGCTGTTGCTGATCGAGGGGTAGCTGATCATGGCCTTCCCCATCGGGTTCAGGTTGTCGCTCTCGTCGATCAGGTAGCCCTTCTCCTTGCAGAAGTCGAAGAAGGGGGTCCCCTTGAAGGGGGTCGCGATCGAGAACATCACGTTGGTGATCGGCAGCTCCTTGAGCTTCTTGACCGTCCAGTAGATGTCCTCGGGCGTCTCCTGCGGGGTCGTGCCGAACATGATGTTCAGCTTCGGCCGGATCCCGTGCTTGTTGAGCAGCTTGATCGCGGTGTAGACGTCCTCGACGTCGAGGTCCTTGTTGATCGCGTCGAGCACCTTCTGCTGCAGGCTCTCGACGCCGATGTCGATCGAGACGCAGCCGGCGCGGGCCAGGGCCTCGACGATCGGCTCCTCGGTGAGGAAGTCGGCGCGGCTGAGCATGCCCCACTCCATCTGGAGGGGCTCGAGCAGCTCGCAGATCTTCAGGGTCCGCTTCTTGGACCACAGGAACTGGTCGTCGGCGACGTGGACCGACTTGAAGCCGTGCTCCTTGAGCCACTTGAACTCTTCGTAGACCCGCTCGGGCGAGGCCTTCTTGACGGGGGGCTTGCGCCCGTCATTGCGCTGCTGGTGCTCCATCTCGCGCTGGAAGCTGATCGCGTTGGGCACGCAGAAGGAGCAGCGGAAGGAGCAGCCGCGCGAGGCGAGCATCACCGCGTGCGGGCGGCCCTTGTACTTCGGGTTGAAGTAGCGCTCCTTGTAGGGGAGCAGCGCGGGGTGATCACGAGCCGGGAGGGGCAGGTCGTCGAACTTGACGTAGCCGCGCGGGTCGGGGCCGTAGGACTTGACCGTCTGCTCCTCGGCGTCCCAGCGGGCCTGGCCCCAGTGCTCGCCCTCGTCGCGCCCCATGACGAAGTCGACGAGCGTGCGCTCGACCTCGCCCCGGAACACCAGGATCCGCTCGTCCTGGCCGATGTAGGTCTCGGGCACGCGGGTGGCCTCGGGCCCGTGCAGGAGGAAGAAGGCGTCCGGCCGGTGCTGGCGGATCTTCTTGATCCAGTAGAGGTCGGTCGGCTTGGCGAGCACGACGGCGTGCAGCACGAAGTAGTCCGCGTTGCTCGCCAGCACCTTCTCCAGGTAGCTGGCCTCGTCGTCGTGGTCGAGCCCCGCGTCGAGGTAGTCGACCTCCACGCCCTCGTTGTGGAGCATGGTGAAGGGGTAGAGGTTGCCGAGGTCGGCGAAGTGGTAGACCTCATAGGTGCAACCAGCGAAGCGCTCAGGGGTGCGCTCGGTGACGGCGGGCGGCTCGAGGAAGACGACTTTCATGGGGTGCTCCCCGCGACGGCGGGCGTCGCGTTGTCGTGCGCGTAGCGGTGCATGAAGGCGTCGCAGCCTTCGCAGGCCGGGTGAGGCCCTGGACCGTAGAAGCGCTTGAAGGCCGGCGAGGTCCACACTTCGTCCAGCGATTGGGTCTTGAGGTCGCCGAGGCGGTGCCCGCGCAGCAAGCAGCAGGGCGCGACCTGGCCCTCGACGTCCACGTAGATGTAGCTGTCGAGGCGCATGCAGAACTGGTCGTCGTGAGCGGCCATCCGCAAGATCGAGTTGTGGTCGTTGACCGAGCCCAGCTCGATCCCGCGCTCGGCGGCGCGGGCCCGGGCCATGGCGATCAGCTCGCGCTCCTCCTCGTAGGAGGGGCGGCGCAGGTCGGGGCGACCGCGCACGTCGAGGCGAACCAGGTTGATCGCCTGGAAGCCGAGCTCGGCGCCGAAGTCGATCAGGCGGCGCACGGTCTCGGCCGAGTCGGGGAAGAGCACGACCTGCAGCCGGATCTCGGGAGCCGGCTCGCCGCGGGCGGCCTTGGCGTTGCGCTCGCTCAGCATGTGGCGCAGGTGGTCGACGACCTTGGGCGGCGTCGGGTGGCCGTCGCGGGCCACGTAGTTGATCCCGCCCTTCATGGGGTTGCCGGTCCGCTCGTCGACGGGCAGGGGCCCGACGGCCGCGGCGTCCTCCCAGGGCAGCTCCTCGAGGGAGACGTTGATCCGCGTGATCGCCTCGCGGCTGAGCACCTGCTCGGTGATCCGCTTGGTCACGAGGTGCCCGTTGGTCGTGAAGCCGACGTCCGTCTCGGGCAGGCGCTCGGCGATTCGGTCCACGAAGGAGAAGAACTCCTTGTGCATCAGGGGCTCGCCCCAGCCGGTCAGCGTGATCGAGTGCGGCTGGCCCTCGGCGGCCACGAAGCGGTCGAGCACCCGCTCCAGCGTCTCGCGCGACATGTCGATCTCGGGGACCTTGAGCAGGACCAGCCGAGGACACATGTCGCAGTCGAGGTTGCAGCGGTTGGTGATCTCGAGCTGCACCTCGCGCGGCAGACGCGAGCGGACGCCCAGGGCGAGCCGGGCGAACTTGGTGCCGTTGCGGTAGAGCGTGCGGAGCTTACGAGCCGCCATGAGCCTCTGGACCCTCTGAAAGAAGGGGATCTCTAATCCGGACAAAAGTGGTTCGGATTAGCAGGTTAGCGATATCTGGTGTGGGTGCAACTGCCAATCCTACAGGCAACTCGCCCTCCTCCTCGCGCCAGGATTCCAGCACACTCGCGCCGCCTCGCGTCGTCTTTGACGACAGGTGTTGGACTTGCGCCCGCCCTCGCTGGCGGCGGGTCGACCCAGCCCCTACAACAGCACACCGCCCGCCAAGGGGAGCGGCTTTCTATGAGCCTGCGCGAGTTCGTGGCCCTCGGCACCTCCAGCCAGGTGCCCACCCGCCACCGCAATCACAACGGATACCTGCTCCGCTGGGACGGCGCCGGCTTCCTGTTCGACCCGGGCGAGGGCACCCAGCGCCAGTTCATCATGGCCGAGGTGGCGGTCCCCGAGGTCTCGCGGATCTTCGTGACCCACTTCCACGGCGACCACGCCCTGGGGCTGGCCGGGATCGTCCAGCGCCTCAGCCTCGACCGCGTCCCGCACCCCGTCGAGGTCTTCTATCCGGCCAGCGGCGAGAAGTTCTACCGCCGCCTGGTCAGCTCCACGATCTACCACCGGACCGTGAACCTCGTCCCGCGCCCGATCTCGGGCAAGGGCGGCGTCGTGACCGAGGACGAGACCTTCACGATCGAGGCCTGGCCGCTCAAGCACTCGGTCGACACCTACGGCTACCGGATCAAGGAGCGCGACTCGGTCCGCTTCGACAAAGACAAGCTCGCCCAGAGCGGCGTGCGCGGACCCCAGGTCGGCCAGCTCCAGCGCGAGGGCAAGGTCGAGCTCGAGGGCGGCGAGGTCGTGACCCTCGAGGACGTGACCGTCCCCAAGCGCGGGGCGGCCTTCGCCTTCGTGATGGACACCCGCCCCTGCCCCGGCGCCCTGGAGCTGGTCCGCGACGCCGACATGGCCGTGATCGAGTCGACCTACCTCGACGAGCACAAGCTCCTGGCCCGCGACCACAAGCACCTCACCGCCCGCGAGGCGGCCACGATCGCCAAGGAAGGCGGCGTGCGCGGGACCCTGGTCCTGACCCACTTCAGCCAGCGCTACCCGAGCACCAAGCCCTTCGTGGCCCAGGCCAAGGAGGTCTTCCCCCGGGTCAAGGCCGTACGCGACCTGGACCGCGTGCCGCTCGCGCGGCCGTGATGCTGGGGGGGCGGTACCCCCCCAGCCCCCCCGTCTTGGGGCCCGCGAAAGCACCAGGGGCTGGTGCTGCGGGAGGTGTGACCTTCCACGCCTTGAGCGTGGTCGCGCACCAGCCCCTTACGCTTTCGCTCTGAGGTGTGTGCTGGGGCGGTTGCCCTCACCCCTCTTTGGGCTCGGCCAGCCCGAGAGATCGCCGAGCGCGCTACTCGACCTTGATCGGCACCCGCGCGATCACGTTGCTGCTCTTGGTCGGGTGGTTGGCGTGGAGGCGGATCTCGAAGTCACCGGTCTCCTTGGCCTTGGCCAGCTCGAGCGAGGTCGCGGCGTGGGGGATGTACTTGTAGGTCCCCCAGGCGGTGTCCTCCTCGCCCTTCTTGATCAGGGTCAGCCAAAAGCGCTCGCCGGTGCGGGCGTTGAGGCGCGGGAACTCGACCTTGGGCGCGGCGCCGACCTTGACGCTCGCGGGCGCCTTCAGCGCGATCCCCTCGAGCTGGGTGGGCTTGGCCTCGTCGGGGCCCGTCACCTCGAGGGCGACCTCACCCACGGGCTCGCTCTGGCCGCTCACGTAGAGGCGCACACGGTGCTTCCCCACGGCGGTCGGCGCGGGCAGCTGGACCGAGGTCGCCCCGGGCTTGATCGAGGCGCGCAGCCCCTGCGACGCGGCGGGCAGCGCGGCGTCCGCCAGCGAGGCCCAGCAGCTCTTGCCCGTCAGGGGGCGAAGCGGGACGTTGAACTTCAGGGTCGCCTGCGCGGGGAACTTCACCGAGGCGGCCGCCAGGCTCAGCTCGACGCTGCCCCACTGGGTGGGCGCCGTGTCGGGAGCGCCGGTCACCTCGAAGGCGGCCCTGGCCACGACGTTGGTCGACTGCTTGGGGTAGTTGCTGTGCAGGCGGACCTCGTGCTTCCCGGACGCGGTCGGGGCCTGCAGCTCGAGCTTGGTCGCGCCGATCGGCACGAAGCGCCACAGGCCCTGGGTCTTGTCCGGCGCGTCGGCCGGGACGAGGGCCACCCAGAACTTGACCCCCTGCTGAGGGACGAGGGCCTGAGGGAAGGTCACGGTGACCTTCTGATCGACGGGCGAGGACTCGGCGGCGGCGATCCCCACCTGGTCGGGGGCGGTCGGCTGGAGGCCCGAGATCTTCAGCGCGGCGCGCTGGAGCACGTTGTTGGACTTGTCCGGGTAGTTGCCGTGCAGGCGGACCTCGTAGTCGCCGTCGACCTCGGGCGCCTTCAAGGTCACGGGCTTGCCCGAGAGGTCGGTCACGTAGGCCCAGGTGCCGAAGGTCGAGTCGGCCTTGCCCTTCTCGACCACGCACACCCAGTACTTCTGGTTGGCCGGATCGAGGGGGCCCTTGAAGTTGATCTTGATCGAGTCGCCCCCGGCGACGGTGTCGCTCTCGAGGGTAAAGAGCTCGGCGTCGTCCGCCAGGACGGGGGCTACGAGCGCGGTCGTGAGCAGGGCGAGGGCGACGCTGGGCGCCCAGAGCTGACGGTGCATGCTTCCTCCTAGGTGGGCGGATCATAGCTAGCCCGAGGGAGCCGTGCCGTGGCGCCGAGGCGGGGGTCGGGCTAGGCTCACGGCATGCGCGCGCGCCGCGAGGATCTGCTCGCCGGGGCCCTGGGCCTGGCCTACAAGTACTGCTCGCTGGGTGACCTCCGGCGCGGCTACGCCGCGCTCGAGGGCAAGGGTGAGCAGAACGGCTTCGACCTGCCCCAGGCCCTCCTCGACGCGCAGGTCGTCCCCGAGCCCTGGGCCCACAAGCTGCGCCGCGGCGCCGACCTGGCCCTGCGCCTGCGAGACGAGGCCGTCTACGGCATGGTCGCGATCCGCAATCAGCTCGTGGGCGGGCAAATGCTCAACGCCTGCATGGAGGAGGCGCGCAAGCGCGGCTATCAGCAGAGCCTGCCCGAGATCCTGATCGAGCGCGGGCTCCTGACCGAGAACCTGCACGAGGCGATCAACAACCGCTGCCTCGACGCCCAGGACGAGCTCTTCGCCAAGGAGGAGGACCTCGCGGCCACCATCGACCTCGCGCGCGACCCCGACGAGCAGGCCGAGCTCAAGCTGGGCGCGCTCCTCGGCGAGGTCGCCGCCTCGATCTCCTTCCTCAACAAGCCGGACTTCGACAAGGCCCTGCGCGCCCAGGAGCGCGCCGAGCAAGGCCTCCCGCCCGAGGAAGAAGAGGACGATCCGCCGCCGACGGCCCGGATCCAGCGCCCGGCCCAGCCTGAGCCCCCCGCGCCCGAGGTCGACTCGGAGGAGGACCCGATCAAGGGCTACGAGCTGATCGAGAAGCTCGGCGCCGGCGCCATGGGCGCGGTGCTCAAGGCCCGCAAGCGCGACACCGGCGAGGTGGTCGCGCTCAAGATCCTCAAGCCCGAGCTGGCCAACGACCGCGAATACGTCGAGCGCTTCCTGCGCGAGGCCAAGGCCGTCGCCCGCCTGAGCCACAAGAACATCGTGCGCGCGGTCCAGGTCGGTCGCTCCGGCGACTACTACTTCTTCGCGATGGAGTTCCTGACCGGCCAGACCTGCAGCGACATGATCAAGGCCCAGGGCCGGCTCCCCGAGCGCTTCGCGGTCATGGTCACGCGCTGTATCGCGTCCGCGCTGGCGCACGCCTGGACGCACCAGATCGTCCACCGCGACATCAAGCCGGACAACGTGATGGTCACCCAGGACGGACAGGTCAAGCTGACCGACCTCGGCCTGGCCCGCACCGCCAAGAGCGACTCCACGCTCACGATCACGGGCGTCGTCATGGGCAGCCCGGCCTACATTTCGCCCGAGCAGGCGACGGGCGAGAAGGACCTCGACTCGCGCAGCGACATCTACGCCCTCGGCGCGACCCTGTTCCACATGCTGACCGGGCAGGTCCCCTACGACGGGGAGAGCCCGCTGCACGTGATGCTCAAGCACATGAACGACCCGCTCCCGGACGCGCGCCAATACGTGCCCGACGTGAGCGAGGCGACCCGGCTCATGATCCAGCGAATGATGGCCAAGCGCCCCGAAGGCCGCTTCCAGAGCGCCGGCCAGATCGAGGCTCTCTGCGCCCAGATCGAGGACGCCCTCTCGCGGGGCATGCAGCCCCCGATCCCCCCCGGCCTCGCCCCCCAGCCGGCCGCGGCCGCCCAGCAGGGCCAGGCCGCCCGCGCCGCGGCCGCCCAGC
>CALDQK010000480.1 GCA_937911525.1 uncultured bacterium | reverse complement strand
GGGCAAGGGGAACCTCCACAACGCGTTCTCGATGCAGCTCGTCGGCCGCCTGGCCCGCGAAATGGTCCGCGGCGAGAGCGCGTTCGCGGCGGCGCTCAAGCGCTGGAAGGCGCGCGAGGAGCGGGGGATCCGCGACCTCGTCGCCCACGAAGACATCGCGGAGGCCTAGGCGTGGCGTTGCTGGAGCGGCCGCGCCGCCACCCCCAGCTGCGGGTGGCCTTCGGGCCCGAGGGAGACCTGTGGCTCGAGCTGGGCGAGCGCCAGGTGCAGGCCTCGCGCGAGCTCTTGGACCTCGTGCTGCTCCTCGACGGAGAGCGGACCCGCGCCGAGCTGGCGGCCACGCTCCCGGTCGCGGGAGCGAGCGAGGCGGCCCAGGGGATGCTCCTCGATCAGCTCCTCGGGCGCCTGGCCGAGGCGGGCCTGCTCGCGAGCGAGCACGACGACGAGGAGCCCTACTTCGCCGGCTACGCGCACCCCGCCGTCCACCGCACGATGCTCCAGGACGAGTCGCGCACGATCGCCTTCCGCCAGGCGCTGGAGGAGGTCGTCTCGGCCGGGGACGTGGTGTGCGACCTCGGCGCCGGGAGCGGGATCCTCTCGCTCTTCGCCGCCCAGGCCGGGGCCAAGCGGGTCCACGCGCTGGAGGCCTCGCCCCTCGCCGACGCCGTGGTCGAGATCGTGGCCCGCAACGGCAAGAGCGACGTGATCCAGGTCCACCGCGGCCTGGGTGAAGAGGTCGAGCTCGGCGAGCCGGTCGACGTCCTGGTCAGCGAGTGGCTCGGGCACTTCGTCAGCACCGAGGGCATGTGGGCCAGCGTGGCCAAGCTGCGCGAGCGCGCGCTCAAGCCCGGCGGCGCGATCGTGCCCAGCCGCGTCACCTGGTATCTGGCCCCGGTCGGCCCCGAGCTGCTCGAGGAGGGGCCGGGCTACTGGGACACGCCGCGCTACGGCTGCGACCTCTCGCCCCTCGGCGCGGAGGAGGTCGCGCGCCTCCAGAGCGAGGTCCGCGTGATCCTGGCCGGGGCCCTGCTCTGCCCGGGCCTGCCCCTGGCCGAGCTGGACTGCGCCAAGGCCGGACCGGACGAGGCCTGGATCGACGTCGAGCTGACCTTCCGCTGCGAGCGCGCCGGCCCGCTGAGCGGCTTCTGCGGCTGGTTCGACGCCCAGCTCTCGCCGGGCGTGCTGCTCGACACCAGCCCCAGCGCGCCGCTGACCCACTGGCAGCAGCACTGGTTCCCGCTCCCCCCGCGCGAGGTGGCCGAGGGCGACGAGCTCGAGGTGCGCCTCGTGATCGAGCCCAGCGAGGCCGACGAGCGCAGCCCGACCTACCGGCTGTGGGTCGACGGCCAGGAGACCGTCTACCCGCGCTAGGGATCTTCGTGCCCGTGCCCGAGGGGAAGAACAGGAGGAGCTGTCGCAGTCAGCGAAAGCTCCTTCGCGTTCCTGGGCTGGAACGGGGAAGACTAGAAAACAGGAAGCGCGGTGGCTGCTCGGCGGAGCCGCCTTCTTCGAGTTCTCCAGTTTTCACCGTTCATTGTCTCGACACAGAGGGAGCTGTCGCTCGTGCGACAGCGCGGTTCCAGGTCATGAACGAGGGCTACGTGGCGAGCCACTCCTCGGCGCAGTCCGGGCACATGCCGTGCGAGAACACGGCGTGCGTGCGGCGCGTGACGTAGGTCTCGACCTGCGTCCAGGCCGTCGACCCGTCCTCGCCCTGCTCGCGGATCTTCTTGCAGGCGGCGCAGATCGGCAGCAGCCCCTCGAGGGTCTTGACCTGGGCGAGGGCCGCGCGCAGCTCCTGCTCGATCTGCTGGCGCTGCAGCTCGGCGCCGATCCAGGCCGCCATCAGCTGGATCGAGTCGAGGTCGCGCGGGGCCCACTTGCGCGGGCGCGAGGCGAAGCTGGAGAAGTTGAGCGTCCCCCACGCCCGGTCGGCGACGCGGATCGGGGTGCCCAGATAGGACTCGAGCTTGAAGGCCGCGTAGGCGGGGTGGGTGTGCCACTCCGACTCGCCCGCGCACTCGAAGCCGACCGGGCCCGCGGCGCGTAGCGTGGCCTCGCAGTAGGTGTCCGAGAGGCGGAACTTCGCGCCGGGCGCGACGGCGTCTTCGGGCGAGCGCGCGCGGAGGACCGTGTAGTCCTGCTCCTCGACGCGGGCCACGATCCCGAGCTCGAGCTCGAGGCGCTCGCAGCCGGCGCGCAGCAAGCGGTCGAGCTGGTCCTCGAAGCCGGCCGCGTAGTCGGCCGAGATCCGGTAGAGCTCGCGGACGAGCGCCTCCGAGGGCGAGAGGGGGTCACTCATGGGAGCAGCCGGTGCCGGTGCAGTGCAGCATTGGAGTCAGCGTAGCGCCGGGCGCCCGGGCGCGCTCCCCAGGATCACTCGGACTCCTGGGTGAGCAGCCCCTGCGCTTCGAGCGAGCCGCGTGCCGCCGCCCTCTCGAGCAGCCTGCGCGCCCGCCGCGCCTCGGCGGGGTCGCCGCTGGCGCGCAGCACACGCGCCAGCTTGAGGGTCGCCTGGAGGTCCCCGCTCCGGGCGGCGATCCCCAGCCAGCGCACGGCGTCGACGCGCGCGGCGGGGGTCCGCTCGTCCAGGGCGTCCAGCCCGAGGTAGTAGTAGGAGCGCAGCTGGCCGCGGCGCGCGGACTCGAGCAGGAGCTGGCGCCCGCGCTTGCGGTCGCGCGGGACGCCCCGTCCGATCAGGTAGGCGACCCCGACGCCGAGGGTTCCGTGGGGGTCGCCGGCGGCGTGGAGCTGACGCAGGATCGCCAGCCCCTGGCTGGGTTCGCCCAGCACGCTCCGGCCGCTGCCGATCAAGAGCTCGAAGCCGAGGTCGAAGCGCGCCGTCGCGAAGCCGCGCCCGGCGCTGGCCTCGACCCACTTCCAGGACTCCTCGAGGTCGGGCGCGTCGCGGCCCTGGCCCGAGCGCAGGCAGAGCGCGTAGCGATACATGGACTCGGCGTCGCCCAGTCGGCTGGCGCGCAGGAGGTAGTGCACCCCCCGGGGCGGGTCGGGGGCCGCCCCGCCCTGGCCGCGCAAGTGGAAGAGCCCGACCAGGCGCAGCGCGATCCGGCTGCCCTGGCTCGCCGCCAGCTGCGCGAAC
>CALDQK010000479.1 GCA_937911525.1 uncultured bacterium | reverse complement strand
GGGCGCCGCCGCCGCGGGTCGCCACGGCGAGCCCCAGCGAGACCACCAGCGCCACCAGGAGGCTCCCGGCCGCGGCCCAGCGGCGCTCGGTCTCGCCCGCGGCGGCCACGGCGCCCGCTCCCAGGACCAGGGCTCCGAGCCACACCGCCACCCACACGAAGGCGATCACTGCTCTGCCTCCAGCGGCTCGAGCCGCAGCTCCAGCTCGTCCTCGACCTCGGGGGGGCGGTCGAGCAGCGCGGCCCAGCGGCGGTCCAGCACGTCGAGGGCGAGCAGGACTCGCCGACAGAGGCCGGCCAGGAGCGCTCCCGCGTCCTCGAGGAACCAGCGCTCGAGGGACCAGCGGTAGAGGGCCCGGCGCAGCGGGAGGGGCACGAGGCGCGCGTAGAGGCTGCCGGTCTCGCTCAGGTCGGCGCCGAGCGCCTGGATCAGGCCGTGGCGCTCGTGCAGGAGCGAGGGCGCGCGCAGCAGCTGCCAGGTGCGCAGGATCGCGTGGCCGGCCATGTGGACCGCCGCGAGCGGGTAGAGGCCGAGCCCGACCCAGATCCACATCAGCCCGACCTGGGCCACCGAGGCGTAGCCGAGGGAGCACTTGATATCGGTCTGGACCCGGCCGACCGAGGTCGCGTGCAGGGCGGTCAGCGCGCCCAGGACCACGACGCAGGCCTGCAGGGCGCGGCTCGACTCCAGGGCGGGCGCGGCGCGCAGGAGCAGGAAGGGCGAGGCGTGGATCGAGAGCGCCCCGTAGAAGATCGCGCTCGAGGGGGTGGGCCCCTCCATGGCGCGCGGGAGCCAGGGAGTGAAGGGCACGATCGCGCCCTTACCCATGGCCCCGAACACGAGCAGGGCGCCGATCGCGAGCGCGGCGGAGGGGGCGAGCGAGGGCAGCGACTCGAGCGAGGTCGTGCCCGCGTAGTGGTGCAGGCTGACGACCGCCAGCAGGAGCCCCACGTCGGTGATCCGGTAGATCCCGTAGGCCAGCAGCCCGTTCTCGACCGGGGCGGGGCGGCGGAGGAAGTAGGCGATCAGGAGCGCGGAGGAGAGGCCGACCACCTCCCAGCCGGCGAACACCAGGTCGAGGCCGGCCCCCGCGGCGATCAAGGCCAGCCCGACCGAGAACACCAGCAGCAGGAGGTAGAAGCGGTGGTAGCCCTCGTCCTGGTGCAGGTAGGGCGCCGAGAACGCCCCGACGAGCCCGCAGAGGACGACGTCCAGCCACAGGTAGAGCGCGCCCAGCCAGTCGAGCCGGAAGGCGAGGTCGAAGTGGTAGCCGCGCACGGCGAGCAGCGTGCCGAGGTTGACCGAGACCGGCTCCAGCCAGCCCAGGGCCAGGCCGAGCAGGAGCGCGCTGGCCAGGATGGCGGCCAGGGACATGTTGGCCGCCAGCAGCTGCTGGACGCGGTGCTCGCTCGGGCGGTGCCCGAGCAGCATGCCCCCGCCCAGGAAGGTCAGGGCCAAGGCGGGCAACACGAGGGTCAGCGCGAGCGCGTGACCCGCCAGCGCCTGGAGGTCGCTCACGCTGCTCCTCCGCGGGCGGCGCGCCCGCGCTCGATCGTGGCGGGGACCAAGTGCTCGCGGCGGCCGCCGTAGTAGTCCGGCGAGCTCTCGGCGCGCGGGAGGTCCCTCCCCTCGGGTTCGTGGCGGCGAAAGCCGTCCGGCTCCAGGAACCAGACAGCACCCTCCTGCGGGTCGAAGGCCGCGACCAGGATCCAGCGCTTCTCGATCAGCCCGCGCAGGCCCGGCTGACGCGCCAGGATCCCCTCCAGCTCCTCGGGGCGCGCCTCGATCACGTTCAGCAGGCGCACCGGCTCGTGGATCTCGACCATTTGCCAGGGCAGGCCGGTGCGCAGGTCGCTGCTGTGGCCGTCCATGACGCCCAGCAGGGCGGTGATGTTGTGCGGGAGCTTGGTGTTGCAGCCGTAGCGGTTGGGGTCGACGAAGGAGAAGTAGTACTCGAGGTTGATCCCCGCCCCGACGGGACCCACGCTCGCCAGCAGCCGCTCCAGGATCGAGCGCTCGGGGGTGTCCACCGCCGGGTCGTAGGAGGTCAGGAACACGCGCCGGTCCAGGAAGAGCCCGCGGCTCCAGGCGCGCCGGCCGACCAGGCAGAGCGCGTTGGTGCAGTGCCCGTACTCGGGTCGCGGCTGCGCGAGGTCCTCGGCGCGGGCCTCGACGTGGGCCAGCGCCTGGGCCGGGGTCAGCGTCAGCGGCGCCGAGTCGAAGCGGCGGACGCGCTCGTGCGCGTCGAGGGCGCAGGCGAGGTCCAGGTCCTGACGCGCGCGGGCCAGCGCTGGCTGGAGGCGGCTGGGGACGCGGTCGAGGTCGTAGAGCTCGAGCGCGTCGTCGCAGGTGTTGTGATAGCCGCCCACGAACCAGGTCTCCTGGGGCAGGTCGATCCCGGCCTCGCAGAGGGCCAGGCGCACGTCGGGGCGGTTGGCCATCTCGGCGAAGGCCCGCGCGTTGGGCCCGCCGCGCCCGCCGCCGCAGGCGCCGCAGTCGTGGGCCGCCTCGTGGGGGTTGTTCAGCGAGCGCGAGCCGTGGCCGAGGACCACGACCAGGGGCGCGAAGTCGCGGGTCAGCCCCATGTCCTCGAGGATCCGCTGGACGATCTGCGCCATCTCTGCGGGGGTGAAGCCGACCTGGAGCCCGTGGTCGTGGGTCGGCGGCTCCTCGGCCTCCAGCCGCAGCCGGGAGGGCGTCGAGGGGCGCGCGCTCAGGCGCCCGTAGAGGCGGGGGGCGAGCACGCGACCCACGAAGGGCAGCAGGGAGGACCAACCCCAGAGCGAGATCAGGCCGCCGCGGAAGAGGGTGTCGGAGCCGACCCTCAGGGCTTCGCTCAGGCGCCCGCCCCAGCCGCGGGTTCTGGGGGCTCCCTGGCCCGAGCCGCCCTCCGCCGAGAGCTCCTGGAGGAGGTGCGTCGGGACCACGTTCGCGGGACAGAGCGGGCGCTGGTGGGGCTCGCCGAGCGGGCGGAAGTAGGCCGCCACGCCGTAGAAGCCCGCCGCGCCGAAGGTCTGATAGCGGGGGCCCAGCTCTTCGAGGTGCCGCCGCAAGGACTCCTCGCGGTCGTCGATACAGGTCACGACCTGGACCTCGGGCGCGGGCGCCTCGTCGTCGCGGACGCGCTCCCAGTGGTTCAAGACGCCGTCGAGGATCTGGTGCCGATAGCGCCGCTCGTAGGCCAGCTGCCAGAGCCAGCGGCGCCGCACCGAGCCGTAGCGCTGGAGCAGCTCCTCGAGGGTGGGGCGCGCGCGCTCGAGCTCGCCGGGGAGCACGCCGAGCAGGCGGGCCGCGTTGAAGAGGGTCCAGGCCCGCTCGGGGTCGAGCTCTTCGCGCACCGAGGAGCGCGGGAAGGGGCCCTCGGGGCGCTGGCCGAAGGCGCGGGCCGCGGCCTCGTCGAGGAGGAGCCGGATCGCGAGGAAGTCCTCCAGGTCGGTCGGAGGCGGGGGGGCCGGGGCCAGGTCGGGGCGCGCGGCCAGCTGGACGAACATGCCGGGCCAGCCAGGCAGGCTGAGCAAGCTGGCGCGCAGGAAACGCTGCGCCGCCTCTTCGGCCAGGCCGAGGCGCGCGAGGCTCTCGGCGATCGCGCGCAGGGGCGGCGTCCCCTGCTCCCGCAGCCCTCGCGCCTGGCGCCGCGCCGAGCGGGCCCAGCCGCGGAGCGAGGGGCCGCCTTGGCTGAGGTGCGCGAGGGTGGTCGCGTAGAAGCCCTGCTCGCGCTCGCTCATGGGCCAGTAGCTGTGGCCCGGGTCGAGGAATGCGCCGCACCAGCGGATCAGGACGGGGTTGACGTAGTCGTCGCAGTCGACGCCGCGCTCGAGGAGCACCGCGTCGCGCGGCCGCGCCAGCAGCACCTCTCGCTCGCTGGCGCGCACCAGCGTGGAGGTCGCCCGCCAGAGCGCGGCTTGGACCTGCGGGGCCGACCCAGCCGCGGCGAGTCGCTCGAAGGAGGAGCGGGGGAGGCCGCGCGGCCAGGCGCCGAGCTCGTCGGTCTCTTCCAGGCGCCAGCGGAGGGTCGCGCTGGCGTCTCCCGTCGGCAGCTCGAGCATCCAGGCGCGCACGAGCTCTCGCAGGCTCCAGGTCTGCCCGGGCAGCGAGACGGCTTCGTCTGGGACCTCCGCTGCGAGCACGGCGCGCAGGTCGGACTCCAGCACGCGGCCCGCGCTCCAGGCGCTGCGGAAGGCCTCCTCCGCCATGTAGGGCTCCGCGCCGAAGAGCGCAGCGGCCTCCTCGACGCCGACGTGGAAGGGCAAGTGCTCGAAGGAGTGGAGGGTGTTGTGGTGGACGAAGGCCTCGAGCGGTCGCTGGCTGGGGAGCAGGTGCGCTAGCTCGTCGATCCACTCGCGCAGCTGCTCCTCCGAGACGGAGGCGGCGGCTGGGATCGCCCCTGGGGGGGGGCTCACGGAACGGGTGCCATCATGGGGAGCGAACTCTGCAAGCCCAGAACCGCCCTAACTCATTACGGACATGAGAGGCAGGTGTGGCGTGACGCCACATGGGGCGCCGGGGTACGGACTGCAGGTCTCCCTGGTGGCCAGGGTGGGGCGTGGCGCCACGACTGGGGTCGAGCGCCACGTGGCTGGCTGGGTCAGTGGGGCGCTCCGCGACGAGATCGAGGGGAGCTCGGGCGAGAGAGGCGGTGGCAGACCGCCACACCCTCGACGTCGCTACTTCTGCGGGCGGCGCAGGGTCAGGCCCGCTAGGGCGAGCGGGACGGCCGCGCAGGCGAAGACGGCGAACACCCGGTCGAAGCCGCCGCCGGCCAGGTGCGCTCCCTCGCTCAGGAGGAAGGGCCCGGTCGCGGTGGCGGCGACGCCGATCGAGAGCGAGAGGCCGCGGATCGCGCCGTGGTGAGCGCGGCCGAAGTAGCGGGCGATCGTGGGGCCGACCGCCGAGATCATGACGCCCATCGCCACGCCGAACACGGCCATCGAGAGCGCAAACCAGCTGGTGGGTGCGAGGCCGCCCTGATTGGCCACGGCCAGGCAGGCGCAGCTCAGCGCAGCCAAGGTCAGGCCCGCGGGCACCAGCCAGCGGGCGTCGACGTTGTCTGCCAGCCAGCCGGAGAAGAGCGGGGTCAGCGTCAGCGCGATCGGCCAGGGGGCCTGCACGTAGGGGGCCCAAGCCTTGGGGTCCTCCACGCCGAGCGAGGCCAGGATCGGCTGGGTGTGAAAGAGCATCGCCGTGCCGACCAGGCCCAGGTAGGGACCCGAGGCGAGCAGGGTCCACAGGGCGCGGGTCCGCACGGCCTCGCCGAGGGTGAACGCGGGGTCGGCGGCGGCGGGCGCCTCGGGCTCGCCTTCGGCGGGCGGCAGGTCGCCGTCGAGGCGCTGGCCGAGGTCCTCGGGGCGGTCGCGGAACACCGTCGCCACCAGGGGCAAGAGCACGCTCGCCACGCCCAGGCCGAGCACGACCAGCGCGCGTCGCCAACCGAGGGCGCCGATCAAGGCCACCGTCAGGGCGGGCAGGACGAGGGTCGCGAGCGAGAAGCCGACGTGCTTGATCGACTCCATTACGCCCAGTCGGCGCTCGAACCACATCGCGAGGATGTGGCTGGAGAGCATTCCGAGCGAGCCCTGGCCGAGGAAGCGCACCAGGGCGAAGCCGGCGGTCAGGCTGAGGAAGCCGCGGGCCTGGCCCAGCAGGCAGAGCGCGAGGGCGAAGCTCAGCGCGACGGCGCCGACCACGACCCGCAGCCCGAGGCGGTCGGCCGCCTTGCCGACCAGGGTCAACGGCAGCGCCGCCAGGGCGGTCCCGATCAGGTAGGCCAGGCTGATCTCGCGCAGCGAGAGGTCGAGGGCGGCGCGGATCGGCTCGTTGAACTGGCTGACGACGATCGTCTGCCCGGGCAGCGTGCAGATCATCGCGGCCACGGCTACGCCGACCATCACGTAGCCGTGATAGCGAGGTCGACTCGGCTCGGGTGCGAGGGGAGCGCTCAAGGCGGGGAGCCTACGACCACCTCGACGCGGCTCCTACGATTGGCGCGATCCTGTTCGGCTCAGGGCGAGAGCGTCTTGCCCTCGGCGTCCTTGCCGTGGAGCAGGCGCGCGATCAGGTTCGCGTCCGTGAAGTCGGTCCGTCGGCCCAGGACCGCCGCGAGCTGGCCGCGCGCCTGGCGGACCACGACGAGCTGGCGTGAGGGGATCAGATAGAGGCGCTGATCGCCCGCGCCGGCCGCCATGTAGAGGTCATCGGGCACGAGGGGGTGCGCCATGATGTCGCTCGACTGGAACACGGGCTGCGAGCGGCGGAGGGAGTCGTCGATCGGCTCGTTCAGCCAGAAGGTCAGCCCGTAGGCCGGGTTGGCGCGCGAGCCCTTGGTCAGCTGGTTCAAGAGCGCCTTGGGGACGAGCTGCTGGCCCTGGTGCTCGCCGCCGCGCAGGAGCCAGGCGCCGAACTTGGCCCAGTTGCGGGCCGTGAGCGAGGCGCCGTGGGGCAGGACCGGCTGCCCCTCGAGCTCTTTCCACGAGCCGATCTCGATCCCGAGGGGCTCGAACAGGCGCTTGCGCAGGAAGGCCAGCACCGAGTCGAAGCCGCGCGGGTGGAGCTTGCGGCGCATCAGCTCGCCGAAGACCTGGAAGTGGACCGGGCCGTAGCGGAAGCGCGAGCCGGGACGGGTCGAGCAGCGCGCGCCGAGGGCGGCCTGGTAGGTGATCTTGAAGCGGCCGACGCCCTGGGGGGGCTCGAGGCCGCTGGTCAGGTTCAACAGGTGCCGGACCGTGATCTGGCGCTTGAGGGGGTCGCTCTGCCACTCGGTGATCGTGTCGGCGACCTTCTCGTCGAGGCTGAGCAGGCGCTCGTGGATCGCGAAGGCCGCCGCCACACCGGAGAAGCTCTTGGTCCCGCTCGCCAGCTTGTAGTCGCGGCGGGGCCCGCTGAAGTTGGGGTAGTCCTCGTAGATCCGCTGGCCTTCGTGCAGGACCAGGAAGGAGACGCCCCGGTTGGCGGCGCTGTAGCGGGCGGCCAGCTTCATGTGCTCCTCGCTGGGCGCGGCCGGCGGGTCCGCCAGGGCGGGCGCCGCGAGGAGGGCGAGCAGGAGCGAGGGCAGGAAGGGGTGTCGCGTCATGGGGACCTCTGCCCCTTCTAACGCCCAGCCGGCCTCGAGGTTTCGCCGGCTCAATCGCCGCCGAGCATCAGCTCCTCGTCCGCCGCCTGGATCGCGGCGGCCCGCTTCTGGCTGGCGGCGAGCAGCTCGCGGCGCGCGGCGCTGCCGGCGGGGAGGACCTGCTCGAGGGCGCCGAGCAGCTCGAGCTCGTCGTCGTAGGCCTGGAGGCGGTGCTCCGAGGCGCCCTGGAAGCGGGCCCGGAAGAGCTGGCGGGCGCTCTTGCGGCCGCGCTGCGCGATCCAGTCGTCGCGCCCGGCCAGGGGCGCGTCCAGCGCGTCGTCGCGCGCTCCCAAGAGGTTCCAGCGCCAGGTCGTGGCCGGCGAGCTGCCGAGGAGCTTGCCCTCGCGGCGCGTCGCCCCGTAGACGGTCTCCTGCGCGGCGGCCCGACCGCGCTCGTAGGCCTCCAGGGTCGCCTCGGCGTCGCGCTGGAGCCGCGCGATCGCGCCCT
>CALDQK010000478.1 GCA_937911525.1 uncultured bacterium | reverse complement strand
CCCCCGCCTCTTCGTCGCCCGCTGGCTGTTGCTCCCCTTCCACTGGGTCCGCCTGCTCTGCGCCGGAGCAGGCCTGCTCTACCTCCTGCGCTGCGGCCGCTGGCGCAGGCACAGCGCCACACTCGCCGCGCTGGCCTTCCTGGCCGCCGCCCCAGCGCTCCTCTATCCGGTGCCTCGCTACCTGGGACCCGCGGCCCCCCTGCTCGACCTCCTGGCGGCGATCGGCTTCATGGAGGCCTGGGACCGGCGCCGAGGGAGGGTCGAGTGAGGATCCTCCCCGTGCTGCGCCTCGCCCTCTGGGCCAGCGTCGTGACCTTGGCCCTGCTGACCAGCGCCAGCTACGTGGGGGCAGGGTTCTTCGCCCCCGCGGGGCTCTTGATCCTGGTCGCGCTCGCCAGCGACCGACGCGCCCCGCGGGCGGTCCAGAGCTGGCTCTGGACCGCGAGCTTCGGCTTGACCGCCCTCGGCCTGATCCGAGTCAACCTCGACGAGGCTCCCTCCATCGAGCACCTGGCGCTCCTCCTGCTCGGCGCCCTGACGGCCACGGCCCGCAACCGCTACGCGGGACTGCTGATCGGCCTCATGGCCAGCGGCGGCCTCGTCTACGTCACGCTCGAGCAAGAGCTGCTCGGCCCGAACGACCCCCGCCTCTTCGCCCTGGGGGTGCTCCTGGCGACCGCGGGCTTCGCCGCCGGTCTGGCCCAGGAGGAGAGCGACCAGACCGAGCTGCTGCGCGAGCAGCTCGCCGACCTCGGTGAGCACCTCAAGAACGTCCTGGCCTGCGTCGGCAGCGGCGTGCTCGTCGTCGACCGGGAGGGCCGGGTCGCGACCTTCAACCGCGCCGCGGAGCGGATCCTCGGCGTTCAGGAGCACACGGTGATCGGGCGCGAGCTCGAGGCCTCCGCCCTGGAGCCCATGGCCGAGCTGTTCCGGGTCCGAAACGACTCCGAAGAGGGCGAGCGGCGAGACCTCCTCTTCCCCAGCCCCCTGGGGAACGACGTCCGGGTCGGCTACGCCATGACCCCCCTCGAGGACCGCGCCGGCCGGCGCCTGGGCACGATCCTCGTGTTCCAGGACGTGACCCTGATCCGCGACTACGAGGAGCGAATGCTCCGCCAGGAGAAGCTGGCCGCCCTCGGCCGGCTCGTGTCGGGGATCGCTCACGAGTTCGGCAACCAGCTCGGCGGCGTGCGGGGGCTGGTCGATCTGGCCCTCCTCGACGAGCCGGAGGAGGCGGTGGCGGTCCTGCCGACCATCCGCCAGACCCTCACCCAGAGCCTCGAGACCGTCGAGCACCTGCTGCGCTTCGCCCGCGGGACCCCCCTCGATCCAGTCCCCGGCGTTCAGCTGGGCGAGGTCGTCCAGCGCGCGCTCGGGTTGCTCAGGGCACAGGTCGACGCCGCCGGGGCGGAGATCGAGCTGGTTCTGGAGGAGGAGGCCCCCACGGTCTCTGCGGACACGGGGCGGCTCGAGCAGGTGTTCCTGAACATCCTGATCAACGGCCTGCACGCGACGAGCGACTGCGACCCGCCCCGCCTCCGGATCGAGGTCACCCACGATGAGGCAGAGGTGGTGGTGCGCTTCGAGGACAACGGGCCAGGCGTGTCCCCTGAGGTCCGGGCCCGGATCTTCGAGCCCTTCTTCACGACCAAGGGCGCGCTCGGCGGGAGCGAGGTCCCCGGCACCGGCCTGGGCCTCGCGATGGCCCTCGGCGTCGTTGAGGGGCATCAAGGGAAGTTGACGGTCGGCGTAAGCCCTTCTCTGGGAGGAGCTTGCTTCAGCGTCCATCTCCCCAGCGCGCCGGCCGAGCGGGACGCATCGCCCTAAGTCCCAAAGATCCACGTCGCAGACCCCCTCAACCAACGTTGAGGGCCCTCTCAACCAGGTGCCCTCAACCAGAGTTGACGATCCAAGGGGTCAACGAACGCGCTGCGCTGCGCGCAAACGACTTGAGTCGTCTCCCCGGTCTGGCACCGATCGTGCAAAGGGTTCAGCACAGGTCAGGAGACACGGACATGAACAACACTTCGCGAATTTCCATGGTGGGCGTGCTGGCGACCACGGCGGCGAGCATCCTCGCGGCGAGCGCCTCGGTGTTCCTGCTGAGCGGCAGCGTCGTGGTGGCCAACCCCAACGCCCCCGGCGGCGGCTATCCCAGCGACGACGCGGTCCCCAGCCACGGTCTCGACCTCCCCATGGGCCCCACCTGGGTTGGCGGCCCCCAGCCGGACCTCCCCCCCGAGCCGGCTCCCGAGGCCCCGATCCCCGAGACCGCTGACGGCGACGACGACCCCCGCGACACCCCGCCCACCCAGTTCTTCGGCGAGGAGATCTCGAGCGAGACCGACAGCATCCTCTACGTGATCGACCAGTCGGGCAGCATGAGCATCAAGGCCGAGCCCTTCGAGGATCACACCGGCGCGATCGTCTCCGACGGCAGCCGCCTCGACCGCGCCAAGGCCGAGCTGAAGAAGTCGATCAGCGGCCTCCCCGAGAACTTCTTCTTCAACGTCCTCTTCTACGACGAGTGCGTCAGCAACTGCTTCCAGGGCAAGGTGCAGGCCTCGGCCGGCAACAAGACCGCCGCCTTCGCCTGGATCGACGCGATCCAGCCCGACGGCTGGACCAACACCGGCCTCGCCGTCCAGACCGCGCTGACCGACAAGAGCAACAAGACCGTGGTCCTGCTCAGCGACGGCTCGCCCAACTTCCTCGACTGCGCCATGGCCTACGTCGGCAGCTCCGACGACCACGCCAACCTGATCCGCAGCGAGAACACCCAGGGCGCCACGATCAACACCTTCGGAATCGGGATCAGCACCGACGTGACCTCCCGAGCCTTCATGCAGCGAGTCGCCTCCGAGAACCGCGGCAGCTACGTGGAGATCAACTAACCAAAACATCCTGTCTCTCAATAAACCTGACCTGTCAGCGGCCCGCACCACGGTGGTGCGGGCCGTTGTCTGTACTGGCTAGACGGAGGACGGAGGCCGAGGACCGAGGACCGAGACCGAGGCCGAGGACCGAGACCGGAGACCGAGACCGAGACCGAGGACCGAGACCGAGGACCGAGACCGAGACCGAGGACCGAGGACCGAGGACCGAGGACCGAGGACCGAGGACCGAGGACCGAGACCGAGGACCGAGGACCGAGACCGAGGACCGAGACCGAGGACCGAGACCGAGTACATGCAACTCCCTCGGCCAGGGCGGTCGCGATGTGTCCTCAGAGGGAATGGTGAGCGCGTTCGGGGCGAAGCCTTCAACCTCCTCGGAGTCGGGTCCCCTGAGGTGTAAACAAGGTCACCGGATCAAAGTGTCAACGAGGTCTCCGGTCATACAAGGCGCAGCCCCCCAGGAAATGTGGCCCGATCCGCTGGCGCCTGCTACTCCACCACTGAATGGACGAGCTCCCTCCCCTCGACGCCGACTACGTGGTCGAGTCCCCCCTCGGTCGGGGCGGAGTCGGCGTCGTCCTGCGCGCGCGGGAGCGCGGCACCGGACGGCGGGTCGCGCTCAAGTGCACTCAGCCGCGGGACGAGACCGCCCGCGCTCGCTTCCTGCGCGAGGGGCGAGTCGCCGCCCAGCTCCGTCACCCCGGGATCGTCAACGTGCACCGGGTCGGCACCTGGGGCGGGCAGCTCTGCCTGGTCTATGAGCTGGTCCCCGGCGCCCGCCCGCTCGACGAGGCCTTCGCGGAGCTCGAGCTCCCTGGCCGCCTCGACCTGCTCGCCCAGACCGCCGAGGCCCTCGCCTCGGCCCACGCGGCGGGGCTCGTGCACCGAGACATCAAGGGAGACAACGTCCTCGTCGACCAGGAGGGACGCGCCCGCGTGGCGGACTTCGGCCTGGCCACGGGCGCCGACCTCGAGCGCCTGACCCGCACCGGCGCCCTGCTCGGCACCCCCCGGACCATGGCCCCCGAGCAGATCAATGGACGGCCCGGGATCACCCCCGCCGCGGACGTGTGGGCCCTGGGCGTCCTGCTCTACCAGGCCCTCTGCGGACGGCTGCCCTTCGAGGACGCAGAGACCCTCCTCGAGCTGAGCGTGGCCATCGCCAGCGCGCGCTTCGAGCCGCCCAGCGCGCTCGCGCCCGAGACCCCTCCCGCCCTCGAGCGGCTCTGCCTGCGCGCCCTCCAGCCAGACCCGGCTCGGCGCCTCCCCGACGGCGCCGCCTTCGCCGCTGGGCTCGCCGCCGCCCGCGCAGAGCCCGAGGCGAAGCGCTCGGCGCGCGGACCCCTCGTCCTGATCGCGCTCGCGATCCTGGGGCTGGCGCTCTGCGAAGCGGCGCTGGAGCTGCAGAGCCGCAGCCAGCCCCCCGCCGCGCGAGCGAGCCCGGTCCCCGCCTCCACGCTCCCCCTTCGCCCGACCGCGACCCCCAGCCGCGCTGCCACGCCGCTCTCGCCTCTCGAGCAGGAGGTGGCGGCGATTCGCAACCAGCCCTTCCGCTTCACCCCGCTGCCCGCCCGGCTCGCGAACTTCGCCCCGATCGAGCGCAGCTCGACGCTGGCCCTGACGCGCGACGCCTGCAACGCCGGTGAGCCGAGCGCGGCCCACTCCCTGGCCAAGCGCCTGCTCCCCGCGCACCGGGAGGAGGCCCTCGACCTCCTCCGCTGGGGCGCGCGCTGCGGAGATCGCCTCTGCCGCAAGGGCTTGCTGCGCGAGCTGACCCGCCCCGAGGAGCGCGCGGAGCTCCTCGGCTGGCTCGCGGTCCACGCCGAGCTGGGCGAGCCCGACGACGTCTACAAGCTCGCCCTCGTCGAAGACGAGCCCGGCGAGCTGGGCCGAGTGGCCGCCAAGATCCGCCGCTCGCTCCCCCTCGAGCGCCAGCTCCACCTGCTCGACCTCATGGAGCGCGACGAGCGGCTCGACGGCCCGCGAGCCTGGGCCCGCCTGCTGCGCGCGCTCCCCCGCGAGCAGGACCCCGATCAGCTCCGGCGAGCCGCGGGGCCGCTCCTGCAGCGGATCGAGCACGGCCTGCCCCGCCCCGACCTGGCCCTGCTCGAGGCCGGCCTCTCGCGCGCTCAGCTCGCCGCGCTCTGCCTGGGGCTCTGCGAGTCGGACGCGGGGATCGCCCTGGCCGCGCCCTTGATCCGCGAGCGCCTCCTGGATCACGAGCGCGTCGTGGTCGCCTTCCGCGCGCGGGTCTACGCGCGCCGCAAAGCCGACGCCTACAGCGCGCAGAGCTTCGCCTGGCTCGAGGCCCTCCCGCGCAGCGGAGCCGTGCTCAACGAGCTGGGCAAGGCCTGGCTGTGGGGCTACGCCGGCCAGGGCGGCGGCCGGGAGGACCGCGCGCGCGGCCGGAAGCTCCTGCGCGAGGCGATCCAGGCGGGCAACACCGAGGCGATCCACCACCTCTACGCCAGCTACCGCTGGGACCCCCAGGCGAGCCCCGCTGAGCGCGAGGCGACGCGCGCCGCCGCGATCGAGCAGGACAACACCGAGGCCATGCAGGAGCAGGCCGGAGTGCTCCACGAGCGCGGCCGACCCGAAGACCTCGCCGCGGCCGAGGCGCTCCTGCGCGAGGCCGTCGAGCTCGGGAGCAGCGCGGCGCGCTGGCAGCTGGCCGACGTGCACCGCAGCCGGGGCGAGTTCGCCGCAGCAGAGCGCCTCCTGCTCCAGGCCGCCGAGGCGCGCGAGCTGCCCGCCATGGAGCGGCTGGCGCTGATGCTGGAGAAGGGGCAGCCGCGCCTCGACCTCGCCGCCGCCGCCCAGTGGAGGGAGCGAGCGGCGCTGCGGCTCCACCCCGAGAGCATGCGCCGGCTCGCAGCAGCCCACCTGGCCGGCCGCGCCTTCCCCCCGCAGGACCCAGCGCGCCGCGCCAGACTGGCCGAGGCCGCCAGAGACCCGCGCGCCCTGCGCGAGCTGGCCGGCGAACTCCCGGCAGAGCGCGCCGGGCTCTCGATCGCCCTCCTCTTCGCCGCTGCGGAGGCGGGCGACCGGATCGCCGCCTCGGCCCTGGTCCAGCGCTTCTGGGAGCAGCAGCCCTACCAGCTGCGTCGCCTGAGCGCGTCCTGGCAGCTCGACGCCCACGCCCTGCGCCGCATGGCTCGGATCTACGCCCAGGGCCGCGGCGGACCGCGCGACACCGCGCGAGCCAACGCGCTGCGCGAGCGAGCCCGCCAAACTCGATAAGCCTGGCCTATTGACTCGCGTTCAATTCGTTAGCAGCGATCCACGAGGGCGTCCCCTAGGTTGGGGGCATGAACGAGACGAGCCCTGCGCGCACCGGCCTGGAGTGGACCTTCCGAGCGGTCCTGCTCCTCTTGGCCCTCTACCACCTCGCGACCGGCGTGGTCGCGGTGTTCTTCCCCGACTTCAGCCGGGGCTTCTACCAGGCGCTCTATCACTTCGAGCCGCACTACTGGGATCAGTACCGGCTGATCCTCAAGCCCTGGGGCAGCTACGCGCTCTTCACCGGAGCGGTCCTCTCCTGCGCCTGCTGGGCCCCCCGCAAGCACCAGAGCGTGATCTGGGCCATGACCGGGCTGCTCTGCATGCGCGTCGGCTACCGGCTGATCTGCCAGGACGAAGCCGCCGCGGTGCTCGGGATCGATCACGCGCGCAACTACCTGAACGTGGGCCTGATGCTGATCTGGATCGCGGTCCTCGGCGCCTGGTCGCTGGTCGAGGCCAGGAGTCCCCGCCGCGAGCCGGCAGAGGGGGTCGAGCACGTTGTAATGGGGGGGTGGACCCCTTCCTCGCACTCAGCCGCCAGGGGCTAGCCCCCCTCGCCCGCGCGGGCTACTTCGCGCCGGGCCCGGCGCGCCGGCCCCGGCGGGTCGTGCTCCTGGCGGGGCACTGGCTGGGCGACACCTACTGGGCCAGCCAGGTCGTCCCCGCCCTGCGCGAGCGCCTCGGCCCGGACGCCGAGCTGTGGGTCGCGACCAAGGCCCGCGCGCGCGCGCTGTGGGAGGGCCTGGTCCCGGCCAGCCGCGTGCTCGTCCTCCCGCACCTCGTCAGCGATCGCCTGCGCGAAGGGCTCTCGCTGCGCGGGCTGTGGGCCGACGCCCGCCGCCTGCGCTGGCTCGAGGCGGACCTGCTCCTCGACCTCACGTCCAACCCTTACTCGGCCCAGGTCGCCTTCCTGGCCCGGCCGAGCCGCGCCTACGGCTGCGACGCCCACCGGCTGAGCTGGCTCTACTCCCAGCCGAGCGAGCCCCACCCCGCGGGCGCGCACCTCGCGACGCGCCCCTGGCGCGCCCTGGCGCAGGCCTTCGGCGAGGCGCCCCCCAGCGAGGTCCTGCCGCGCGGGCTCGCGCCGCCCCTGCCCCCCGCCCGCGAGACCCTGGCCGCGCTGGGGCTGGGCGAAGAGGCCGCGCTGGCCGTGCTGCCCAAGCCTGTTAAGGCCCCTGCTCCACCGATGCCACAACCCATCACATCCATTGCCTGCGAGTTTGCCCCGGCAAGACAAGCCCCGGCAGTGTATACGCTGAACCGTTCAGCCTTTGTTAGCCGCTTCATGGCTGCGGGCATTGCAGAACAGATCAATGCCGACGCTGCCCGCTGGAATAAGCCGGAACGTGTCACCGTCGAGCAAGTTATCATCT
>CALDQK010000477.1 GCA_937911525.1 uncultured bacterium | reverse complement strand
TGACCGGCCTTGGTCTGTTGAGCGTGCCTTCGGGCCTGGGGGACCGTCCCTCAGGCCCGTCGCCACGTGCGGTTGTCCTCCTGCCCTATTCAGTGGTACCGCCACGTGGGACCGCGACACGTTTGGACCGAACGCGACAGCGGGCCGGGCAGCTCGCGGGCCCCCAGGACGCGGTCTGTCGCAGAGCGGGTCCTGTCCCACGAGTACCGATGCTCGGGGCATGGCTCCCAAAGAGGAGGATCTCGCCCCCCGGCTCAATGTCCGGTTCAGCCCTTACGACGCCCAGGCAGCGGACGAGGCGCTCGAAGCCCTGGCAGAGTTCCTGGTGGCGGTGTGGCTCCGGCGCCAGGAGGGCCATGGAGGCCAGCAAGCCCAGGCAAGGAGCGCGTTGCCGGGTGATTAGGGCCTTGATAGGGTCTGGATTGACAGACCGACTCGGTGTTAGCTCCACCGAGCCGGTCCTAACCGCAGCGACCTATCGAGGAGGTCCCCGTGGCTGACCGGAACCCTACCATCACCTGTTCACCCCCCCTACCGGCGGTCGGGCTCGTGCGCTGCTCGACCGACAACCAGGAGCACTCCACCAAGGACCAGGAGGCCGAGATCCGCGCCTGGGCCAAGGAGTCGGGCCACACCCTCCTGAAGGTCTTCGGCGACGAGGGGGTGTCCGGGAGCGAGCTCGACCGGCCAGGGATCCGGGCCCTGCTGAGCTACCTCGAGTCCTCGGACGCGAAGGGCAAGGTCGTGTGCTGGAAGCGCAACCGCCTGGCCCGCCCTGGCGACCCGCGCGACGGGCTCCTCCTGGAGCGCCAGATCGAGCGGACCGGCTGGCGGATCCACTTCCTGCACGGCGCCAGCGCCTCGGGCAACACGCTGGTCGACACACTGATGGGCGTGATCGAGCATCACCAGGGCGGCGAGTTCCTCAGGAACCTGAGCGTGGACGTGATCCGGGGTCAGGTCCGGCGGATTCTCGCCGGGGACGTTCCCGGCGGGCCGCCGCCCTACGGCTACGCCAAGGTGATCGTGGGGACCGACGGGACCGAGCGGCGCGTCCGCCGGACCGTCCGCCACCGCAAGATGCAGGAGGAGGAGGCCCGCTGGGTCGTCGGCGACCCGGGCGAGGTCGAGACCGTGCAGCGGATCTTCCGCCGCTACGCCAGCGGGGAGGTCGGTCTGCGCAGCCTGGCGGTCGAGCTGAACGAGGACGAGATCCCCGCTCCGCAGGGAGGCCAGTGGAACGACACCACCGTGCGGCTGATCCTCAGGAACTGCTCGTACGTGGGCGAGCTCGTCTGGAACAAGAACACCTGCGGGAAATTCTTCCGCGTCTCCGGCGGCAAGGCCGTGGCGAAGCGCTCCAAGGGCCAGCGCCGGAACGACCCCGACGACTGGGTCCGGGTCCCCGACCACCACGAGCCGCTCGTCGAGCGAAGGCTGTTCGACAAGGCCAACCGGCTGCTCTCCTCCCGAGCCAAGAAGAGCGGCTCGGCACGGAAGATCAAGAAGCGCTACCCGCTCTCGGGTCTCGTCTTCTGCACGGTCTGCGGCTCGGGCATGCACGGCTTCTCGCAGGTGTTCAAGCGGAGCGCTCGCTACCACTACGAGCGCTACAAGTGCGGGGGCTACTCCCACCGCCAGTCGTGCGAGCCGTACCAGGTGGACCGCTACGGCCTCGAGCGGGCGATCCTGACCCGGCTCCAGGAGGCCTATGCCGTAGACCCGGAGCTCCTCCCCGCGCTGCGGCGCAAGGTGCCTCGGATCCTGCGCCGGGAGCGCTCAGACGCCTCGCCCACGGTGGACGTGCAGCGCCTGGAGAAGGAGCGGGGTCGCCTTCAGGCCAAGATCGAGCAAGCCGTCCAGAACATGGGCCACGTCTCGCCCAAGGTCGCGGGCCGGATCAGCGAGCAGATCGACGCCTGGGACGCCCGCTGTGACGAGATCGCCCGTGAGCTGGCCGAGGCCGGCGAACAGCAGGCCGAGGCGCGCGACGTCGAGCAGGAGGCCGAAGAGGTGCTCTCCCTCCTGGAGGACCTAGCCAGCGCATCCGAGGACGCCACCCCCGAGGAGCTGCGGCTCCTCTTCCAGCGGGTCGTGCACCGGGTCGAGCTGACCTTCGAGACCGAGCCCCCGGCCAAGGGGCGCAAGCGCAAGCGCCACAAGTTCCTGTTCGGGGACGTGGAGGGCACCGCGCTCCTGGAGTCGCTCCAGCTTGTTGTGCGTAGTGTGCAGGGGGATAGGAAGCCCTGCGACCAGAAGAAGCGCTCGTCCACGAGGCGGGCTTCGACGAGCGTGATCCGCCCGAAGGCGTCCCGGCGGACCGCCTGGACGCTGACGCAGAACAGATCCACCCGGACCACGAACTCCCGCCCTCGCGCGTCGCGCTCGGCCAGAACCAGGGGACCCAGCCAATCGAGGCGGCGCGGGAAGGGCAGCGCCCGCCCTGGGCGACCCCAGTCAACCGCCGTGGCTTGGGTGGGCCGCGGACGAGCCAGGTCGCCGGGACGGGGGGTCACGAACTCGAACCCCCGCGGGAACTCGCGGGCGAGGAAGTGGACCGTCGTGACGTCCGCCTGCCAACCGCGGGTCCGGCGGAACACGCAGCGGTGGACCGGGAAGCCCTGATAGGAGCAGTGCGTGGCCATTAGAGATCCGCCAGGAGGTCGGTGCGGTGGATCCGCTTGCCGCGGGCGGCTTCTTCGCGCAGCAGCCGCCAGAAGGCGTCGTGGGCCTGCTCGCGCTGGAACTCGGGGTCCTTACGCAGGCGCCGCGAGTAGTCGTCGCGCAGGCGCTGTTCCTCCAGGCGGGCCAGCGTGCGGGCCTCCAGGACGGCGGCCTGGATCTCGATCCGCTCGTCCACGTAGGCCGTCAGTCGATCGAGGAGCGGGCTGATCAGTGAGGCGAAGGGTCCGAGCCCTGGCACGAGCTGTCCGACGCCGCCGAGCACTTGCCCCAGGTTGCCCTCGAAGATCCCGAGCAGGGCTTCGCCCTTCTCGCGGGCTTCGCCGACGCTGCCGAACACTTGAGCGAAGCGGTCCTGCTGACCGCGCACCAGGTCTCGACCCCGCAGCCGCTTGGCTCGTCCCGCGAGCGCCTTGCGACGTCGATCACCGGCGTCGGCCGTCTCCTCCGCCTGGCGGGTGCGATCGAGGGCGTCCTTGGCACCCTGCTTGAGGCGTTCGATCAGCTTCAGGGCCTTCTCGTAGCGCTCGGTCTTGAGGCGCAGCAGGATCTCTCGGCTCACGGTCGCTCCTCCCGTTGGCGTCGGTCTTGGGCGCGCTCCGCCCGCTCCAGGTCACGCAGCAGGCGCTGTGCCTCTCGCTCGGCGGCTCGGCGACCGCGAAACAGCCGCCGCAGTCGTCGCTCGAGCCCGCGCAGGCCCAGCACGACCACCCGCATGTCCGGCTCCAGGCGGCTCATGGCCGCACCTCGAGCACGTAGGCCTCGAACTGCTTGGGGCCGCCCAGGAGCTGCTCCCGCGGCGAGCGGGTGGGGCGGGTTGCGCTCCAGTAGAGGAGGCTGGCCTCGCGCACCCAGCGGCTGCCCTCGCGGTAGGGCTCCGACTCGCTGGAGCCCTGGTGATCCAGCCGCCAGGGGTCGGGCAGGAGCTGAGGCCAGCGGAGCTGGTCTCGCTCCTGGGCGCTGACGGTGATCTTGGCGACCAGGCGCCAGGGCAGGAGCGCCCCTTCGAAGAGCACGGGGGTGTAGCCGCCGACCGCCAGCTCGAAGTCGAAGCCCGCGTGCCCGCCGCTCAGCTCGGTCCGCACGTCGAGGCGCACCTTGCCCTCCTCCGTGGGCACGTCGCCCTCGACCGTCCACACCGCTTCGACCTGGCGACGGGCCAGTTCCTCGAACACCTCCCCGCTGGTGGCATTGGGAGGCTCCTTGGACTCGACCCAGCGCCGCGCCTGCGGGCCCTTCGCGGAGGCCCGGATCGTCGTCACCACGCCGTCGGGCGTGCGTCGGGTGCTGCGGCTGAGTCCGACCTCGCTCGGCCCCTCGGCGGGGCCACTGACGCCGACTCGGACGCCCCACTGGCGGACCCGCGACACCGCCAGGGCCGCGGTCGCGATCCGCCCGGTGCGCTCGTCGGCGTCGAGGGCCGTCACCTCCACCCCGTGCGGCCCGTTGGTCTCGTAGCTGTAGCGTTCACCAAAGGGGCGGACGTCGATCCGGCCCAGACGGCGTGCCTTGTCGACGGCGCTGGTCCCCTCGCGAGTCCGGATCTCGGTCCGCCACTCCAGAATCTGGAGCCCGCCCAGGTCGTATCGCGAGGCGACCTCCTGCGACCAGGCCGTGATCCCCTCGGTGTCCGCGAAGCGCTGGACCGCTGAGATCGTGAGCGTGATCGAGACCACCGAACGCCAGGCTGCCGACTCGACCGCCGGGGTGGGGCGCGCCCCCAACTGCTCGATCCGCACGTCTTCGTGGGTGGCTGGCCCGAGGCGCCACACCTCGCGCAGCTGACCGGCCCGATCCTGGAGCAAGCGCACGCTCACCCCCGGATCGCGCTGGCGGAGAAGCGCCAGGAAGGTCGTCCACTCCCTCCAGAAGCGGTCCTCGAACTGGACGAAGCGAGCGCCGGGGATCTCCCACACCTCCCGCAGCGAGAGGATCGCGCCGTCCTCCCATTCGGGCTCCAAGCGGGGCTCGAAGGCCCCCTGGACCTGAAAGCTGAAGGGGCGGGGACCGCCGAGGACCTCAAGCAGCAGGGTCATGACCCACCCGTTCCAGAATCTCCTCGAGCTTGGTCCGTAGCTCCAGCAGGGCGTCGACCTCGCGGCCCCGCACGTAGGCCCGCGGGATCAGCACCTGCAGCACGAAGGCCAGGTCGGACACGGAGACCGCCGGCAGCGAGGACTCGGGCGGCAGGGCCGCTTCCGCCTCGGTGGGCTCCTCCTCGGCGTGGGGAGCAAGGGGGGACGCGTGGACGTCGTCGGTCACGAGAGGCCTCCAATCAGGAGCGAGCTGAGGACCCCGGCGTGCGCGTGCCCGTCGGGGATGGTTGGGACGGGACCGCTGCGCAGGACGGCCCCCGCCTCGGCGGCGAGGAGCGCTTGAATGGCGCTGTCGCGCTGGACCTCGGTGACGACCACGAACTCGTCCGGCCGCTCGTCGGCGCGGAAGAAGTGGAGATCGACGTGGCCGCTGGCGCCGTCGACCGGCTGCGGACCCAGGCGCCAGACCAGCGAGAGGCCCGAGACGTTGCGCTCGGTGGCGCGGAAGGGAGCGCCCTTGGCGACGCCTTCTGCCTGCGCAACCAGATCGCCCGTGCCACGGGCCACGCTCATGTGGACGTCCACGGCCCAGCGATCGGGGGCCGTCTCGCGTAGCTGCCAGTGCAGGACCCCGCCGTCGGTGTTGGTGCTGGACTCCCCAGTGACGACCAGGGCCTGCGCCGAGGCCAGGAGCTCGTCCTGGGGATCGCCCTTCTTGGTGGGCGTGCGCTCCAGCAGGAGCGGTCCGAAGCCACGGGGCCCCATGTATGGAAAGCCGACGCGCAGGCCGCTGAACGACAGGGTCTGGTCGTCTCCGGCGATCTTGGCGCTGCAATCGAACTCCTCGCGCCCGCCGAGCCCCTGCTCGGCGCCGCGGACGCAGCGGAAGGTCCAGCGGCCTGCAGGGCAGGCCTCCCCCGGCGAGAAGGGGCGCAGGCGACCTCGCCCTCGGTTGTGCGTGCCGAACACCGCCGGCTGCGCGATCACCACCCGGCGGGCGACCGCTTGCGGACCTGCGTTGCTGTCCGCCGCCATGGCCGACACCAGCGCCGGCAGGAAGCCGCTCCCGCGGCGGGTCAGGCTCCCGCTGGGGTCCCGGGTTGAGGCCTCGCTCGCGAGTTCGCTGACGTCCTGCTCCAGGAAGGCGCTGCCGCGCAGTTGCGCCCACTCGCGCAGGGCGTCGCGGAGCGCCAGGCGGGCGTCCCGCAGCCGGTCCGCGACCACCGCCAGGGCGTCCCCAAAAAGGCGCCGCGCGTCGCGATCGTGGGCCTCTCTCCCGTCCCAGACGGCGTCGATTCGGCCCAGCCAGTCGGGCACGACCAGAAGTCGCAGTTCTTGGACCGGCTGAACCGCGGGCGGAAGGTCCCAGGCCCCGGAGAGCCCGGAGCCGTTCAGCGGGGCGAGCGCTCCGTTGGGGCCGGCCGCGACGGCGACCTGGCCGTTGGGCGCCGAGAAGAGCGTGACTCGGCGCTGTGCGTCAAGACGTAGCCAGAGGGAACCATCGGGCGCGGTGTTCCGACCGAGGGCGACGCCGCGCAGCTGCACGCCTCCTGGCCCCACAACCTCGGCCCGGTCGCCCAAGACCAAGACGCGCACCCGCTCCAAGGAGTAGCGACGCTCCAGCTCGGCCAACTCGCCCAGGGCGGCTAGGTAGGTCGCGGCCAGCTCGTGCCCCAGGAGCCGGGTCCACGCCGCTTGGGGTTTCTGGAGGTCACTCACTGGACGAGCACCCGCAGTTCGACCGACTGCTCGTAACCCGTGTCCTCGGCGCTGGCGTCCAACACTTCGAGCGCGCAGGCAACCACCTGAGGCACCTCGTTGGCGAAGGCACGGGTCCCGTCGTAGCGCTCACGCAGGGCCTCGGCTTGCTGCCGCAGCGTCAGGGCGGGCTCGACCCCGGTCCGCCGAACGCCGGGCCGGGTCTTGAGGCGCAGGCGCAGCTCGTAGCGGAGAAGCACGGTGTCGACCTCCGGGCGCTCGCTGCCGGTGGGCTCGATCCACACTTCAAGGCCGCTGCGCTGAACGCGCTGGGGCTGTTCGCCCAGGTAGACGGCGTCGGGCGAGACCCCAAGGGCCGCGGCAAGGTCGGCGCGCAAGCGCGTTTCCAGTCGGTCGAGATCAATCATGAGCGTCGGTCCATGGCTCGGATTTGCCGCACCAGCTCGGCTTCGAGCTCGTCAGCGAGTCGGGATTCGTCGAGGGAGACAGTGCTGCCGCGGGCGCGTTGGCGCCGTGTCCCGCGCCACCAGAAGCGGAAGCGCTCGCCGATCCGCGAAGGCGAGAACACGAAGCCCCAGCGCTTGAAGGCCACCCAGCGCGCAGAGCGGACCTCCTGGGCGAGCGAGCCGCCCGGGGCCCCACCCCCTTGCGGGGGTGGGGCGGCCAGGACGGCTTGGGCGTAGGCGCGCTGCACGCGCCGCGCCCAGCGCACGTAGAGGGACTTCAGGCGGAGGCGCACCGCAGCTCTTCCTCGACCTGGGCCAGGCGCTCGGACGTCGTCGCGCAGAAGGCGCGCCCGCGCTCGATCCCGACCCACTGCCGACCGGCGCGGAGCGCGGCCTCTCCGCAGGTGCCGCTCCCGGCGAAGGGATCGACGACGAGCCCGTCCTCCGGGGTCACGACCTCGATCAACCGCTCGAGCAGCTCGATCGGCTTCTCGGTCGGGTGGACCCGCTTGCGGGCCGGGACCCGCTTGCAGGGGATCAGGTTGGACCCCGACTTGGAGAAGTAGCGCGGCTTGACCCCACCCTTGGTGAAGTGAAGCACCAGCTCGTGGCGCGGACGGAAGCCCTTGCCGAGGCCGATCGAGCCCTTGTCCCAGACCACGAGGTTCTGGTGGCGAAGACCGGCCGACTCCAGCGCGGGGGCCAGCGCGGGAACCATCCGCCAGTCGCAGAACACGAGCAGCGACCCGCCAGGGACCAGGATCCGGCAGGCTTGGCAGGCGACCGCCCGCAGCAGGAAGGCCAGCCCTGCCGTGCCCATGTTGTCGCCCGTGAACCAGCGGGTCTTGTGGCGGACGCCCATGGCGCGGGCAGCCTGCTTGCCCTTCTCGGTGAACCCGCCCGCGCAGTAGGGCGGATCCGTCACGATCGCGTCCACCGACTCCGGCTTCAGGGTCGCCAGCTGGTCCAGCGCGTCTCCGTGCAGGATCTTCCAGCGTTGTTTGGGCTTCTTGCGACAGGTCATAGACCCTCCTCAGGGGCAGGGGGAACAGAGGCAGGAACCGACGAGGGCGACCACCGCCCCGCCAGAACGTCTTGGACCCAGGTCAGGGCCTCCTGCGCGGAGACCATGGGACCGGTGAGGTTTCGGTAGCCCGCGAGCAGCTCGGCGATCACGACCGGGGCGAGCGGCCGACCGTTGGCCTGGAGGTGACGGAGCTGGAGGAACCAGCCCTCCTGCTCCTCGCGCCACATGAAGTCGGCGTCGTTGAGGTAGCGGGCGAGCCAAGGGCCGAGGCCCTCCCCCAGCTGGCGCTGGGCGTGGACTTGCTCGTGGAGGAGCAGGGCCTCGCGCTCGACGCTCCCCGCAGGGAAGCTGGCTTCGAAGGCGCGCAGATCGGCGACGTAGAGCCGCGTGCCAAGGGTGGTGGCGACTCCCGCGGAGATCAGGAGGTCGGGCCGCTCCACGACCTCGACCAGCGGACGCCAGCGCTCGTTCAGGGCGACGGTTTGGGTGCTGCAGCCGCCCAGCGTCAGCACCAGCACAGGGAGGAGGTGCCTCACCGGCCAACCTCCACGAGCCGCACCCGGAAGGCGTGGTCGGGCTGGTCGGGTGTGAGGACCCAGGCCCGCAGCTCTCGCACGCCTCTGGCCGCCAGCGCCAGCAGCGTGCGGCTGGGCGGCACGTGAACGGCAAGCCGTCCGCGCCCCAGCAAGCGGACCTCAGGGGCGCGAAGCGACTCGGGGCCGAGGAACACCTCGCTCTGGGTGGAGAAGGCGGGGCCCTTCGGACCCGAGGCGATCAGAAGGTGGCAGGGGACGCGCGGGTCGATCGGCGTGGGGTGGACGCGGATCGCGGTTCGGGCGGGCGCGGAGCGGAGCGTGAAGGTCTCCAGCTGGCGGCGGGGCGCGCGGACCTCGACCTCCTCCGCAGCGATCAGGCGGCCGTCGCAAAGCGCCGTGACCTCCAGGTCGAGCGGCTGGTCTCTGACCCCCTCGAACACGAGCAGGGCTTGGCAGGTGCGGGGTCCGGGCTGGAGCTCGTAGGCCAGCTCGTGGGCGTTACCGAACCATCGCCGCGGGTTGAGTGCGCTGCGCTTGACCAACCGGCGGCGAGGCCCGAAGGCAAAGGCGAAGCGCCGCTCCGCCTCACGGCTGCGCGAGTCGTAGATCGCGAACTGGAGGGGCGTCTCCAGAAGCGCCTCGAAGCGCTCCCGCTCTTCGTCGAGCCGGGAGCGAGCGCCAGTGACCCCGATCCCGCCCCAGGAGCCCAGCAGCTGCCCCGCGAAGCGATCGGCCCGTCGCGTGAGGAAGCGCTCGTGGCTGAGAATGGCCTCGTGATCGGGGCTGAGCAGGTAGACCGAGAAGGGGATCGGCTTCGCGCCAGGCCGCGTGCGAGGCCGGACACGAAACTCGACCACCACGAAACGGCGGCGGGAGCCGAGGTCGACGTAGTTGCTGAAGGAGAGGTCGAAGCGGAGGAGGAGCGCTCGGCTGCTTCGATCGAGGAGACGAGCGTCGCCCTGGAAGAGCAGCTCGTAGCTGGAGAGGAGCTGGGAGACGCGGACGCGTTGGCGGACCTGCCCCGCGAGCGTGGGGCCAGGAGCCGGGTCCAGCAGGAAGGGGCGGCGTCGCCGCGGGGGTCGGGGCGTTCCGGGAGGCGAGGCGAGAGGATCGCTCAGGTTGGCGTTCAGCCGCGTGTCGCGGACGTGGTGTTCCTCGACGCTGACCCGCTCCTGGACGTGGCCCGCCTCGAGCGGGCCCAGCTGCCTGAGCCGCTCCTGCTGCTCGGCCAGGGCCCGCAGCACGGTGTCGTCCCCGTAGACCTTGGGAGCTGCCACCGTGACCTCAGCCACAGGCGCGGCGCAGCCTGCGAGGGCTCCAGCCAGAGCCGCACCCACGATCCGCTTGGTTCGCGGGCTAACGGTCAAAGGGACCTCCCACGACGTTGCGGACCTGGGGCACGCCCACGCGCCGCAACGAGCCTGCGTCGTCGCGCTGGTCGCGGACTTGGTCGTAGTAGCGCTCGCTCAGCTCCAGGAAGCGGAGCGTGGCGATTTCGCTGGTCTCGCCCTCGCCGAAGACATGCCCCTGGGCGGCGAGCAGGCCCAGGAACTGGAAGGCGACCGCACGCTCGAAGCGACGGGGGTCGGCTGCGTGGGGCACGACGCCCTCGACCAGCAGCCGGTCGTAGATCGCGTCGGACGCGCTGACCAGCAGGTCCGCCAGGCGCAGCTCGCCGGTGGACTCAAGGTTCGAGAGGTCGGTGGCGCCGGTCAGCTGAGCGACACGCGCCACGTCGGGCACGAGGGCCGTTCCGCGTTGCCACATGAGGATCTCCAGGGGGCAGGAGGTAAGGAGGCGGGGGAGGCCTTCGCCCCGCGCCCGAAGGCGCGGAGCGGAGGCAACGACAAGGACGGAGAGGAACTACGGCGTCGGCGTCGGAGCCGGGGCCGGAGCGGCCTGCGGTCGGATCCGCACGCGGAGCAGCGCGAGCGGGTTCAGCACGACGGGTAGGCCGTACCAGCCCGCGTAGATCCGGATCCCGACCGGGTCGTCGCGGAGCTTGGCGTAGGCGTAGTAGCCGCGGACCTCGCGCACGAGGCCGGTCGCCTGCTCCGCCGTGGCGAACACGCCGCCCGAGGGCACGAACACCCGCCCCTCGGCCCAGCCAAGGACGCTGCGCAGGCGAGCCTCCTCGGGCAGGATCAAACCCACGTCGCTGGGCCAGTAGGACGTGACCGGGCCGGCCTCCGGCTTGTAGGTCCCGTCCGTGAAGCGCCAGTCGAAACCGCCCAGGCCGGACCACTGGGGATTGCTCCCCTCGCGGTTGGCGTTCCGCAGGATCTGGAGGCTCAGGACCTCCTTGGCGAAGTCGCGGATTTCCTGGTTCTTCACCAGGAACCCCTCGGCGTCGGCTTCGACGATCACGTTGGCGGCCCGCAGCCCGCTCTGCGCCTTGTAGGCCTTCTTGAGCCGCCCGAACTCCTCGGAGCGCAGCAGGACGTTGGGATCGCTCCAGTCGAGCGAGGCCTCCTCAGGCACGTCCCAGTCCAGGTCGAACTCGATCTCCGAGCCTGGGACCGTCTGCTTGTTGACCCGCAGCCGCCCCAGAAGCGTCCCGCAAGCGAGGAACTCCTTGGTGTTCTCGATCAGGTTGGCGAGGTCCTGCAGCTCGTCGGCCAGGATCGCCTCGGCGTCCTGGGTGTCTTTCCCAGGGGCCCGATCGAGGAAGAGGTGGCTCGAAGGGAGGTCCTTGTAGAGCTTCACCATGGCCATGGGGCTGGCCCGCTGCTTGACGCCCAGCCGGCGCGTCTGCGTGTGCGGGCTCTCGACGCCCGTGACGGGCGCCAAGTGCCGGGAGAACTCCACCTCCTCCCACTTGGCCGAGCGGCCCATGGGCTGGATCCGCTTGGCCCGCGAAGCGAAGAGCGCCGTGCAGGCCCGGTTCTCGGCCTGATTCGCGAAGCGGCGAATCAGGCCGGTCAGGGTGTCGACCGAGAGCAGGTCGTCTATGGGGGTCTTGGACATAGAACCTTCCTTAGGAGCGGGAGGAGAAGAGGGAGCCGTGGCGGGAGAGGACGCGCTTGGCCTCGGGTGTGAGGCCGATCAGCTGGCCCTCGTCGAAGTGGCCCTTGCGGAGCACCGGGACGAGCGCGGGGACGCGCTTGCCCTGGAGGTCCTTGAGCTCACCCAGGCCGTCGGCCACGCAAACCTCGGGGTCGCGACCGACCCCCGGCACGCCCGTGGCGCCGAAGGCCGGGGCGTGGCTGCTCTCGACCAGCACGAAGGCGTCCGCCCCCGAGCGGCGGCTGCGGATCCGCACGTGGCCCGCGGCGTCCTCGTCGGCGAGGAAGTGGCCCGCGAAGCCCGCGTTGCGGTTCAGCTGGTCGATCACCGCGGCGTTGTCCTGGGCTGCCGGGTCGAGCAGCACCGAGAACCCGAGCCCGCGGCTGAGCGAGACCGTCACGATCGAGTTGGCCCAGGCTGCGTCCGCGGGCTGGAGCGCGCTGGCCGTAGCCGGTCGCGCCCAGTCGGCTCGCGCGTCGGTGGCGACCACGAAGTGGTCCTGTCCCTCGGCGCGGACGAGCACGGTTCCGGCGCGGATCTCGTACTCAGGGGCCAGGGGAGACTGGGTGTCCGCGGCGACGACCACGTCGCGGCCACGGGCATAGACCTGATCGTTAATCAGGAAGCAGCGCGGGTGGAACTCGCGCACGCTCAATCCGGGAAGTCGCATTCGTCTCTCCTTGGCTAGACGGGCTTGGTGGTGAATTCGGAGCGGTCGGCGAGGAACTCGGGGACGAGGTTTCCCGAGGCGCGCACGACAGCGGCCTGAGCCGCCAGCGAGCGCTCGCCCTCGTCGGTGGTGGCAGCGGGGTCGCTGGGGTCGGCGCCCAGGGGCTCGCGGACTCGGCGTGAGACCGGCGCCTGGCTCTGAGCACGGCTCTGCTCGAGCAGCGCCTGGCCGAGCGTGTGGGCGGCCTGGACGGCGCCCGCCTGGAGCAACGTCTCGACCGCCGCGAGGTCCTCGGCGTCGAGGGGCGCCTCCAGGGCGGCGGCTCGCCGCTTCAGGCCGTCCACGAGGCTGGCCGCAGGCTGGAGCGACACGCGGGCGACGGTGGCGTTGAGCGCCTCG
>CALDQK010000476.1 GCA_937911525.1 uncultured bacterium | reverse complement strand
TCGCGCCGCCCTTGAGCGCCACGACCGGCTTCTTGCGCGCCACCTCGGCGGCGGCCTCCATGAACTTGCGCGGCTCGGGGAAGGCCTCGACGTAGATCGCGGCGGCCTTGGTCGCCTCGTCCTCGCCCAGCCAGCGGAGCATCTCCACGTCGTCGACGTCCGCCTTGGCGCCCAGCGACACCGCCGCCGAGAGCCCGAAGTGCTCGCGCTCGGTGTAGCTGATCAGCCCCGTGATCAAGGCGCCCGACTGGCTGAGCAGCCCGATCGGCCCCGCCGGCGGCCCGCCCGCGCCGAAGCTGGCGTTGAGCATGGTCTCGGGCCGGATCACGCCCAGGCAGTTGGGCCCGACCACGCGGATCCCGTGCTTCTGGGCGCGCGCCAACATGTCGTCCTGGAGCGCCTGGCCCTCCTCGCCCATTTCGCTGAAGCCCGCCGAGATCACGATCGCGGCCGGCACGCCCAGCCCGCCCGCCTCGTCCATGACGCCGGGAATGTATTTGGGCGGGATCGCGACCACGATCAGGTCGATCGGCTCGCCGAT
Organism: uncultured bacterium; assembly: GCA_937911525.1. Lineage (GTDB taxonomy): Bacteria > Planctomycetota > J058 > J058 > J058 > NORP233. The sequence goes on along the minus strand of CALDQK010000476.1, from coordinate 5,356 downwards.
CTCGCCCAGGCTCTTGAACACCTGCCGGCCGAGGATCTCGCCGCCCTTGTGGTTGACCGGGTAGACCGGCCCCGGAAAGCCGGTGCTGCCGTCCTTGGGCGCCCAGTGCGCGGGCATGCCGCCCTCGAGCAGGTTCTTGAGCACCGCGTGCCCGACCGAGCTCTCGCGCGCGCTCGCGCCGACGACGGCCACGCTCTTGGGGGCGAAGAAGGGGGTCAGGTCGCTCATGGGAGGCTCTCCGGCTCGAGGAGCGCGCAGCCTAAGGGCGCCCCAGCCTGCCTGCCACGTGCGCTACCGGAGAAGCTCCTGCAGAGCTGGCGGGGCGTCGGCGAGGTAGGCCCCCGCCAGGATCGAGCGCCAGCGCGCCGGGTCGACCTCCAGCAGACTCGTGGGCAGGGGGCGAGGCAGCCTCACGATCAAGGGCTCGTCAGTGCCCCGCGCCACCACGATCGAGTCTGGGGGGAGCATGATTCGTCTCCTCGGAGCGCCTCCCCCCGCCAAGAGTTCGACTTCAGGGTCGGCGCCCGCCACCAGCTGCGCGAGACCAGGAGCGACCAGGAAGGCCCCCGTAGCTTTGCCGTAGTCGGCCCGGTCGAAGCGCACCCCCAACACCAGGGCGTGGGGTCGTCTAGCGCCGCTCCGCACGAAGAGAGGCTCCATGGGGCTCCCCAGCCGGTGCAGGATCGGCAAGTCCCGCCAGACCAGCAGCTGCATGCCTGCGACCAGGAGCAGCCCAAGCGCGACGAGCCGCCAACGAAGGTAGGCCTCGCCGCCGTCGCTGGGGCGCGGCCAGCCTAGCTCGGCCAAGGCGTCAAGCTTGGCCTGCTCCTCTTCACGCGAGAGGGGGATCCAGAAGCTCTGCGTCGCGCGCACGCGCCGCGGGAAGGTCCAGCCCTCACCGGACACGCGAAGCCCGCCTTGGTGGCGCTGGAGCTCGACCGACTCGGAGCGTGCCACACAGCACCCTCCCAGGACCAAGTGGTCGCGAGTCGCGATCACCCGAGCTCTGGGGCGCCGGAGCAATCCAGAAGCCAGCAACCAGAAGGCAAGCGACGCCAGCCAGAAAAGCGCTGCGAGGGGATCGTCCGCCAGGACGTAGGCCTCGGGCGGCACGGCTCGAAAGCGCAGCTGAGCGACGAGCGCGGGGGATAGAGCGAGGGCCAACAAGAGCCCCCAGAGCAGCACCTCGCGCCACACCGGCGCGTCCCAAAGCTCGATCGCCGGGACCTCGGCCTGCAACCAGTCCTCGAATCGACTCCGCGTGACGTCCCCCTGGAAGGAGGCTTCGAGCCGCTGCAGGGCGCTCGCCGCTGAGTCGACCGCGAGACGAAAGCTCTTCTCCTTGGCGCTGATCAGGGTCAACTCGCTGCTGCGGAACACCCGGCGCCGAGGGAAGAGGGAAGAGCTCTGAATCGCGAATCCTGGATAGAGGGCCCAGGAGGAGAGACCGCGCGAGAGGATCACCAGGGTCACCCACCCGCCAAACGAGGAGACCAGGACGAGCGCGAGCCCGAACGCCGTGTAGGGGCTGACCGCCATGGGAGGCCAGCCCGCGGGCCAGGACAGGTCTCTTACGTGGCGACCGCCCAGCAGGAACACGAGACACGCTGCGCCACCCAAGCAAGCGAGCACTGCGAAGCCTCGGAACAGCCGTCGCGAAGCGTCCGCGGGCTCGAGCATGAAGGGGGCGCCCAGGGTCCGATCCGCGCTCACTCCGCGCTCACTCCTGCCGAGCCCGCTGGCTGCCCGCCTTCTCCTTGGGCGCGAAGCGGATCTCGACCTTCAGCCGCGCGCCCTCGCCGAGCTTGCTGGCCAGCTTGCTGGGCCGGAAGCGGCTCCGCTCCTGCTCCAGGTCGCGCATCGTCGCGCGCGCGTTGGCGATCTTGCTCCCCGGACAGCTCTGGAGGCACACCACGCAGCCCGAGCGCCACACCCCGATCAACTTGCGGTTCCCCGCCAGGCGCCACTGGTAGCCGTGCTCGTCGACGTCGACCAGGAGGTCGGTGACCGGCCGCCGCTTGCCGTCCGCCAGGACCAGCGTCAGCGTCAGCCGAGTCCCCTCGGCCCGGACGTCGGGGGCCTTGCTCTTGGGGTCCTTGCGCTGGGTCCAGGCCTCCTCGCGCAGGTTGTTCCCGGGCTTGGCGCCGAGCGACTCGAGCGCCTCGAGCACCAGCCCGTCGGGCACCGGCGTCTGGAGCAGCGGCTTGCCGCCCGCCTTGCCGCCCTCCCAGGTGATCAGGTGGTGCCCAGGCGGCCAGCCGCCGCGGAAGCGCTTCAGCCCGAGCACGACCGGGATCGTGACGACCTTGCGCTCCTCGTCGACCACGGGCCGCACGACCGGACGCGGCTCCTGCCCGCCCGCGCTCCAGAGCCCGAAGCTCCCGATCCACACCAGTCCGATCGCCCCGAGGGCCAGCTTGCGCGACACGCCGTTCTCCTCGGCTCAGGATACGCCTTCGACGCGCGAACCTCCCGAGGGACTTCCTTCCTCCATAATGCGCCCATGAGCGAGCGGCCACTGCGCGTGTTCATTTGCGCGGGCGAACACAGCGGGGACAGCCACGGGGCGGCCCTGGCGAAGCGTCTGCGACAGCGCGACCCCACGATCGAGCTCGAGGGGCTCGGCGGACCCCTGATGGCGGAGGCCGGCGTCAAGCTGCGCCTCGACTTCGTCGAGCACGCGGCGATGGGCATCCTGCCGGTGCTCAAGAAGCTGCCCTTCTTCAAGCAGCAGCTCGCCGAGACGACGGCCTATGTCGCCGAGACCCAGCCCGACCTGGTGGTCCCGATCGACTACCCGGGCTTCAACCTGCGCCTCTCGCGGCGGGTGCGCAAAGCCGGCGTGCCGGTCGCCTACTACGTCAGCCCGCAGGTGTGGGCCTGGCGGCCCGGGCGGATCCACCGGATCGCGCGCTGCGTCGACCACATGATGGTCCTGTTTCCCTTCGAGGTGGACCTCTACGAGGGCGTGGGCGTGCCCTGCACCTTCGTGGGGCACCCGCTCTTCGACGAGCTGAGGACCCGCAAGCCGAGCCCCGCCTTCCGCGACGGACTGGGCCTCGACCCGGCGACGCCCGTGCTGGGGCTGCTCCCTGGCTCGCGCCTGCACGAGATCGAGCGCAACCTCGACCTGATCCTGCGGGCCGCGGTCCAGGTCAAGCAGGCCATGCCCGAGGTCTCCTTCGCGCTGCCCCTCGCGCGCGAGTCCCTGCGCGAGGCGGTCGAGTCGCGCGTCCAGGCGGCCGGGATCGAAGTCCCGATCCTGCCCGGCAAGGCGAGCGACGTGGCGCGCGTGGCCAAGGCCGCGATCACCGTCAGCGGGACCGCGACCCTGGAGCTGCTCCACTACGACTGCCCGATGGTGATCGTGTATCAGCTCAACGCCGGCCAGGAGTGGCTCAAGAACCGGCTGCTCACGACCCAGTGGGTCGCCCTGGTCAACGTGCTCGCCCAGCGCGAGATCTGCCCCGAATACGTGGTCGCGGCCGACGTGAGCGAGAAGGTCGCCGAGGACGCGCTCTCCTTCCTGCGCCCTGGCCGCAGGCGCAAGCGCTGCCTGACGGCCATGGCGAACCTCCGCCGCGAGGTCGACGTCAAGGGCAGCCACGGCGTGGCCGCCGACACGGTCCTGGAGCTGACCCGCCGCTCGCGGGCGGGCGACCTGGTCGCGGGAGGGTGAGCGAAGCGGAGGTCGAGGCCTCCTCCGCCGAGGAGCCCGCCGCTCCCTCCAAACGCGCGCTGGTGCGCGACCCCTCTCGCCCGCTCGCCTGGGCCTTGGCCGGAGTCCACTGGCTCCTGGGCGGAGTCACGCTCGTCGCCTTCCTCCTCGGCCTGGTCTCGCTGACGGTGTTCGGCTTCGCCCTCGCGCCCCCCTGGCTCGACAGCCTGCCCATGACGCGCTGGAGCATTCCCCTCTCGCTGATCGTCGGCGTGCCCCTGATGGCGGAGTTCGCGCACGCCCTGCTGACCCGCTGGCGCTCCCGGACCTACGGTCGCGCCCGCCTCAGCCGGCGGGGCCTGCTGATCGAGCGGGGGTATCCGACGAAGGTCGTCACGATCCCCTACGACCAACTCGAGATCGTCGAAGCGGCCCCGCGGGGGATCCAGCTCGCGACGCAGGAGAACGCCTACAAGGCCTGGAGCCGCCCGCTCTTCGTGCCGACCGACTCACCCGCCGAGCAAGAGGAGCTCCTGGCCCGCCTCGAGCACGCCAAGCTGGGCGAGCTCGGCGACCTGCCGGCGCTCCCCCGCTACAAGGAGATCCCAGAGCAATACCCGCGGCCCCTCCCGCTGCGGATCCTCGGCGCCGCAGGGCTGCAGCTCGTGGTCTTCTTCGGCACCCCGCTCGTCTACAGCCACCCGATCGCCTACTTCCTGGTCGTCATGAGCGTGCTGCTGCAGTTCGTCCTCTGCTGGCTGCCCTGGTGGCGACGCACGACGCAGCCCTACCACGCGCTGCTGATCCACGACTACCTGATGCACCACCGCTGGGAGTGGCCTCTGGCCGAGGTCACCGCCCTCCGCCGGACCGGCGGCTGGGCCCTCCTCCACTACGAAGCCGACCAGCCTCCCCTCCGCCTGTGGCTCGGGACGGGCCCCAAGGCCGGCTCTGCGCTCCGGGCGGCGCTGCCCCACCTCCCCTGCCAGGAGGGCGGCCCCTACGAAGAGGGCTGGGACAACGTCGGCGAGGAGGGCCGCTACCTCGTCTGGAGCTGGGTCGCGGTCGCGGTCGTCGTCGCCAGCTCCTGGCTGTGGGGCCCCGCGCTCCTCGGCTAGTCGAAGAGCTCGAGCCCGGGATCGGCGAGTCGCCTCGGGTCCGCGCGCCAAGCCGCCAACCGGCTCTCGAGGTCCCCCACGTGCAGCTCCAGCCGGTGCCCGTCGGGGTCGAGCAGGTAGAGCGACTCGCCCTCGCTGGCGTTGGGCTGCCACTCGACGACCCCCGCCGCGCGCAGCCGAGCGCAGAGCGGCTCGAAGTCCGCCGCCGCGACGTCGAAGGCGAGGTGCGTGTAGTCCTCGCGCGCCGTGACCGGCCCCACGGCCAGGCACAGCCAAAGCGGCCCCTGGCTGAGGTAGGCCCCCCGCGGCCAGCGCGCCCGCAGCCGAAACCCGAGCAGCCCCTCGTAGAACCCGAGCGAGCGCTCGAGCTCCGCCACCGCGAGGGTCAGGTGGTTCAGCCCCCGCAGCACGGCTCCCCTTCTTCGCCTGCGTTCTTCACCTTTCCACCTCTCTCCACAAACCCGCGATCCCGCGGGATCGTCACTTTGGGGAGAAGCGTGGAGACGTGGAGAACTCGGGTCCCCCGGAATCGGGAGGACAGGCCGAGGCGAGTCGTGCAGGAGCCTCGAGGCTCATGCAG
>CALDQK010000475.1 GCA_937911525.1 uncultured bacterium | reverse complement strand
TCGACGGCGCCAGGGCAGACGCGGGCCGCCAGCTCGCGCAGGCGCGCCTGGTCCGCGGGGCTGCCGCTGCCGACGACGCGCAGGCGCAGGGGCGAGCCCTGGGCTCGGACCCGGGCCACGGCCTCGATCGCGTAGGAGACGCCCTTGTCCTCGTGCAGGCCGCCCGTGTAGAGCACGACGGGCGGGTCGGCCAGGGAGCCGGGGTCGGAGCGGAGCGGGAAGTCCTCGAGCGGGATCCCCTGGTGGATCACCTGCAGGCGCTCGGCCGGGAAGCCGTGATCGGCCATGTTGCGCTGCAGGGCGGCCGAAATGCAGGTCGCGTGGCGCAGATCCAGCCCGCGGAAGGTCAGCCGCGGCTCGAGCTCCTCGAACATCCGCCGCGCCCGCTGCCGCAGCGAGCCGTCCTCGGCGTCCGCGGGGGTGAACTGGCGCATGTGCTCGTCGTTGAGCGTGAGCGCGACCGGAAGGTCGCAGCGCTGGGCCTCGTAGAGGGGCCCGAGCGTGATCCGGTTCTGGTTCCAGGCGAAGACCACGTCGGGGCGCCAGGCGGCGAGCACCTCGCGCATTCGCCGCGCGTTGCTGCGGGTCAGCGCGCAGCGCCGGGCGATCGTGCTGCGCGGGTCGCGGTCGAGGGGCTGCGTCAGCTCCAGGCTCCGCCAGACGGGGTAGTCGCAGGGCTCAGCCGGACCCCCGTGGTCGCTCGTCAGCACGGCCAGCTCGTGCCCGCGCTGACGCAGGGCCTCGGTCACGTCGCGGCAGAGGAGCTCGTATCCCCCCAAGAAGTGCGGCGGATAGAGGTTGCTCAACATGAGAATTCGCATCGGGGTCGCTCCTCGGGGACTCGCAGGTCCAGGCGGCTGGCTCTCAGCATGAGAGGCCGTCGCCTCATGCAGGAGAGAGGCGCAATCCGCGGGCCACGCCCGGGAGACGGAGGAGCAGGGACTTAGCGAGGGTCCGCTCTTCCAGGGTGAGACCCGTGGCGAGGCTGACCACGACCGCCAGGAGCGTCACCGCGCCGATCAAGACCAGCCCGCTGAGGGTCGCGGGCTCGGGCACCAGGACCCGGGCCAGGCCCAGGCCCGCGGCCCACACGCTGAGGGCCTTCCAGCTGGGGCCCAGGGTCTCGCGCAGCAGCTCGCAGGGGGTGAGCCCCGCCCGCCGGCAGCCCGCGGGGACGAACAGGAACAAGTCCGTCAGGGTCACGGTGCAGAGGGTCCCCAGGACCAGCCCCCACACGCCGAGCTGCGCGGCGAAGAAGGCCGAGAGGGTCACGTCGAAGAGCGCGGTGACGAAGAACACCCGCGCCACCCGGGCGTGCTCACCGGCGTAGGCCAGCAGCTGGACTGCCTGGGCCTGCACCAGCGCCAGCACCAGCGTCCCCCACAGACCTGCCGCCAGGGGTCCAGCCGCCCGTCCGGCTGGCCCAACCCAGGCGCCGAGCAGCCAGTCGCCCCAGCAGGTCAGCGCCAGCCAGGGGGGGATCCCGAGCAGGAGCGTCCAGCGGCAGCCCGCCACGAAGAGGGGGCGGAGCGAGCTGAGCTGGCCCTGGGCTCCCTCAGCGCAGCGGGCGGCGACTTCGGGGCCGACCACCGCGCTGACCTGCTTGAGGAACACCGCGAGGTGGTGCGCGACCCGGTCCGCCAGCCGATAGAGGCCGGCTGCCGCGGGGCCGAGCAGCAGGCCCGCCAGGAGCACGCCCGACTGGCCCGAGAGCAAGACCGCGACGTTGATCAGGCCGAAGGCCCGGGCCGCGCCCTCGAGCTCGCTCAGGTCGGGCTCGGGGGTGTCCGCAGGAAGCGGCGGGGCCGTGATCCGCGCCGCCAGCCACAGGCCGAGGCTCGTCGCCAGCGCGCCCGCCAGGGTCGCGGCCACGGCGGCCTCGAGGGTCGGCGCCAGCTGGAGGGCCCCCAGGGTCAGCCCCGCCTGGATCACGCGACCCAGGACCGAGACCGCGTTGAAGAGCGGGTGGCGTCCGCGACCCTGCAGCAGCCCGGGGTCGAGGCAGAGGGGCAAGAGCGCGACGTTGGCGAGGGCCACCCAGCGCAGGGCGCGGGTCAGCCCAGCGACCTCCCCGCCGCAGGCGCGCGCCAAGGGCTCGGCCAGCAGCCAGGCCAGGGGGGCCACCAGGAGGGCCCGCCGCAGCAGCCGCCCGCGCAGCAGGCGGGTGGCGGCCGGCTCACGCCCCCTGGGCGCGTCGCGCTCCTGAGCCGCGATCTGGGTCGCCGCGCCGGTCGCGCCCAGCTCGAGCAGCTGGAGCACGCTCAGGATCGTCATGCAGAGGGCCCAGGCGCCGAAGCCATCGACCCCCAGGGCCGAGATCAAGAGCGGGGTGAGGACCAGGACGCAGGCGACGTTGGCCAGCACGCGCGCGGCGTGGCTGGCGGCCCCGAGGGCCAAGCTCCCGCGGGCCACCTCAGGCCGCCGCGCAGGCGCGCAGGGGGGCGCTCATCAGCTGGCGCAGGTCGGCCAGGCGGGTGACCTCGGGCTCGACCTCGTAGTTGCTCAGCAGCGCGGCCCAGCTGTCGGGGTGGTCGGGGGCGTAGCCGTGCATGCCCGCGATCGCGCGCCGACCCATGTCGCTGGGGACGAGCAGCGTCCCGGGCTCGACCAGCGCGATCAGGTCGCCGTATTCGCCGCCCGGGAAGTAGGCCCCCCAGGCCTCGAGCGTCTGGGGCTCGAGGACGAGGACCCCGGGGGTCCGCTCGAGCTCCGCCCGCAGCGAAGCGAGCACCCGCTCGTCCTCGCTCCAGTAGCGGGCCATGGTCGAGTCGAGGAAGGCCACGTAGTCGCGCCCCTCGCGGCAGGGCAGCGGCGCGAGCTGGCGGCGCAGGTCCACGGTCTGACGGCAGTTGGCCATGCCGTGGTCCGAGAACAGGGCCAGGCGGACCTCGTAGCCGAGGCCCTCCGCGCGGCGGACGAGGGCCTGCAGCCGGCGCGCGTCCGCTGCGATCCGCGCGCGGGGCGAGGCGTGCGGCCAGCCGTGACGGTGCAGCAGCCCGTCGAGCTCGGCCAGGTAGAGGAAGGCCCAGTCCAGCCGGCGCGGGCCGGCGAGGGCGGCCGAGAGGGCGTCCCAGCGGGCGGCCTCCGGCGCGCGCCAGTCGCTGACGTGGGCCGCGAGCTGCGCGTCGCGCACGTCGGCCAGGATCGAGCCGGTCTGGGGGAAGGCGTCCGGCGCGAAGATGTCCTCGCGCTCGCACACGTCGAACTCGGCCAGCCGCTGCAGCGGCAGCTGGTGGAGGGCGAAGTAGCCGCTCAAGCCCGCGCTCCGCTTGATCAGCCGGTTGACGGGGCCAGCCAGCCGGTTGGGCACGCGCAGGTCGCCGGGCAGGTGGCGCAGCCAGCGGAGGCGGCGGAAGGTCGGCCGCTCGGCGGGGCGATAGAACATGTTCCAGTGCCCGTGCTCGCTGGCCGAGGCCCCCGAGAGGATCGTCGGCAGGCAGGCCGAGCTGTAGCCGAACTGGGTCTCGAGGGGCCTGCGGGTCACGTCGAGCCCCGGGAAGGCCTCGGCCCACTCGCAGATCTCCCAGCCGAGGGCGTCGACGAACACGAAGAGGTCGAGGACGTGGCTCACGCCGCCCGCCAGCGCGAGAGGAAGTCCTGTCCGCCGCGGCGCTGGCGCAGCTGGGCGCTCAGAGCCAGGCCCAGCTCGCAGACGTCGCTCGAGAAGGGCCAGCGACGCCGCTGGCGCTGCACCCTGGCCAGGGCCACGTCGAGGGCCTCGCGATAGGCGGGCAGGAGCTGCTCCAGCGCGCGGCTGAGCGTCTCGGGCGCTGGCGGCGCTGAGAAGCCTTCGAGCTTGGCGCGGGCGGCTGAGGCGTGGCGCGCGCGCCAGAGGTCGGCCTGGGGCAGCTCGAGGAGCGGCTCTCGCTGCACGCGCGCGGCGCGCTCGCGCAGGAGGTGGTGGTGGCGCCCTTGCAGGAGCAGCCAGGCGTCGCCCACGGCGAGGCGCGCCTTCTCGAGGAAGCGATCCAGGCGCACCGCCGGCAGCGGCTGGCCCTGCGCCTCGGCCTCGGCCGCCAGGACCAGCAGCGCCCCGCGGTTCACCAGCAGTCGGATCCCCTCGGCGGGGGGCAGACCAGCGGGGTCTTCGCAGGGGAGCTCGAGCAGGGCCTCGCAGTCGCCCCACAGGCAGAGGTGGCCCTGGCGCAGGTCGTGGAGCATTTGGCTCGGGCGCTGGCGCATGAGCGCCCGCTCGCCGATCACGCCCACCTCGTATTCCATCGCCTGGCCGGCCTGGAGCTCGCCGATGAGCTGCCGCTCGACCCGCCAGCGCCAGAGGCGGGCCTCGAGCTTGCCGCCGCGCACGAGCGCGAACAGGTCGTAGTCGTTCTCGGGCGCCCAGCCGCCTTGGACCAGGCGCTGGCCGCCCTCGCCGCGGCCGTAGCCGCCGCCGAGGTAGAGGCCGACCAGCGCCGGGCCGAAGAAGCGTCGGCTGATCAGGCGCGCGCGCAGCAGGTCCTGGTCGATCTTGGCTTCGACCTCGAGGTTGGGGGTGGCGAGCAAGCGGCTCATGCTGATCTCCGGAGCACGTGGGTGGGTGAGTGCTCCGTGATCTGCAAATCGGATGCCCAATCGGAAGTGCCGGGCGCCGGCTCGGGCTCGCCTCTCACTCTGCGACCCTCTCGGAGGCCCTGCCAATATGCGAGGCGCTGCGTGACGCGATAGGAGAGGGCCAGGGGCAGCTCGCGCCAGGTGCCGCGCGGGATCAGCCAGGCCGCGTCGCGGACCAGCTCGGCGCCCGCC
>CALDQK010000474.1 GCA_937911525.1 uncultured bacterium | reverse complement strand
GCGTGCCGGTCGACCCAGCCGCCGCGCGCCGCTACTTCGAGCGAGGCGTCGCGGGCGGCTTCGTCCGCAGCCACTACGGCATGGGCTTGCTCTACATGCGCGGCGAGGGAGGGCTGCCGCGCAGCCCCCAGGCCGCGATTCGCCACTTTCAGCGCGCCGCCGAGGCGGGCTTCGCGGCCGCCATGGGCAACCTCGCGGTCCTGCTGCGGGAGCAGCAGCGCTTCAGCGAGGCCTACGCATGGGCCAAGCGCGCCGCCGCGGCAGGCGACCTCGCCGGGCGGAGCGCCCTGGCCTCGCTGCTCTGCTTCGGGCCCGCCTACGATCCGCCGCGCGGCCTGAAGCTCTACGGGGAGCTGGCGGAGGAGGGAGACGTGGGCGCCATGAAGAACGCCGCCGGCCTGCTCTACTACGGCGCCGAGGGGGTCCCGCAGGACCGCGCAGCCTCGCGCCGCTGGCTGGAGCGGGCGGTCGCGGCGGGCGACGCGCAGGCGCGTCAGCTGCTGGACCAAATGTTCCAGGGGCGCTGAGCCGACCCGCTCAGAGCACCGTCACGTCGGGGAAGCCGGGGTGGACGTCGATCCGGCTCAGCAGGCGGCGCGGGAAGCCGCGCCGGGCCTCGCGGGCCAGCTCGCGCTGGTAGTCGGCCACCAGCGGCTCCTCGAGGCGCTCGAGCTCCTCGCGATAGCGCTTGGCCGCGGCGCGGTCGCGCTCGCAGGAGGCGGCCCGGGAGGCCCAGAGCAGGAGCTGGCCGCGGTGGAAGGGCGAGCGCTCCGCCTCGAGTCCGCGCGCGAAGTGCTCCCGGGCGCGGGGGAAGTCGTGGCGGCGCAGGGCGCAGCCGCCCGCGAGCAGGCGGTAGGTCGGGTCCTCGGGCGCGTCGGTGACGGCGCGCGCGAGGGCCTCCTCGATCGCGCCCCGCTGGCCGCCGCTGCCGTGCAGGCGGACCGCCTCCAGGTAGCCCGCGCGACCGGGCGGCGGCGGGGCGGGCGCGCTCTCGACCTCGTGCAGGGCCGAGTCGGCGGCCTGGCTCCAGCGCCAGGGCACGGTCACGTAGGGGCCCTGGCCCGTCGGGACCGGCCCGACCGAGACGTGCACGACCTCCTCGATCGGATCGATCACCACGCTCTGGACCGTGATCGCCTGGGCGATCGTGCCCCCGGCGGCGCGGGTCTCGCCGGGGTGGTCGGGGTCGTCGTAGGCGTCGAGGCAGGCCTGGAGGTCCGCCACCGAGAGCCCGCCGCGCTGGCCCCAGCGGCGCGCGACCTCCAGCCGGCCGTCGGAGTTCTTCACGAAGCCGGTCGAGGGCGCGACCTGGTCGGGCTGGAGGTTCTCGCTCACGTAGCGGTTGGTGTTGGCCAGGAAGTCCTCGCCTGGCGAAGGCTCCACGACCTCGACCCGGCGCGCGGTGATCTCGAGCACCAGCGCCCGCTCCTCGCGGGCCGAGCTGACGAGCAGCCCCCAGGTCGAGCTGGCGGGGCGCCGGCGCGCGATCCGGATCGCGTCGGCCAGGGTCCGGGCCTTGCGCGCGATCTCGTGGCAGAGGTCGACGATCCCCACCCCGTCGAAGAGGCGGGCGTGGCGGTGAAAGCGGGTGTGGCTGGTGAGCGAGATCCCGGCCTCGTTGAAGGTGCTCACGCCGGCCACGTCGGCCCCGCGGGTGGTCACGAAGCCGTAGCGGAGCGAGCCCGCCTCGCGCGGCTCGCAGAACACGACCGCCGGCGCGCGCTCCCACACGCCGGCGCCGGGGAAGTCGAAGTTGCGCGCGTGGAGCAGGCCGCCGGTGGCCGACGCGCGCCCCCACACGGCGAGGCTGGTGCAGGAGGGGACGGCGCGCGCGGTGATCTGGCGGGAGGGACCGAGGCCAAAGCGCCCGGCCAGGTTGATCACGTTCTGCAGCACGTCCATGACCTGCTGGTGCTGGCTGGTCTCGGGCGGGCGCCCCAGGGCGGCGAAGAAGGCGCGCGAGCGCGCGCGCAGCTCGCGCGGGCGGCGCCCCTCGAGCGAGCGCAGGGCCAGGGCCACCAGGGGCCGGATCGCGTGCACCAGCGGCGGCGTGCGCTCCCCTTCGCGGGGGCCCCCGAGCACGAGCTCGGGCATGCGCTCGTAGTAGTCGAGCAGGTGCTCCCAGCCGCCGACTTCGCTCAGGAGGCCCGCGTGCTGGCGACCCATGGCGACCTGGTCGCCTGAGACGCGCGCGACCCAGAGCGAGCGCGTCGCGGTGGCGGGGAGCTCGAGCAGTGCGGATCCGGTCATGAGCGCTCCTCTGGAGGCAGTGTAGGCAGCTCCCTCGACCCGTGCAGGCCCTGTGCCGTTGGGTGCCGGCCATAAACGCTAGAATCCCGGGGACGGCGCGCGCGCGATCCCTTCGCACTCCTTTCATGCTTGGGTAACGCGTCTCGCCGTGGGAGGAGTCCGTGGCCGACGTCGACCCCGAACGCGAGCTGAGCTGGCTGCGGCGCGTCCGCGAGCTGACCCTCCGCCTGGGCACCGAGCAAGACCTCGAGCGCCTGCTGCCGGTGATCCTCGACTCAGCGATCGAGCTGGCCCAGGCCGAGCGCGGCTACCTGGTCCGCGTGACGCGCAACGAGGAGGGCAAGGCCAAGATCAAGGTCGTCGCCGCGCGCGGCTTCGACGGCGAGGCCCTGCGCAGCAACAAGAGCGACGTGTCCCGCACGGTCGTCGAGCGGGTGCTCAGCAGCGCGGACGACGAAGGCGGCGACGGGGACGGGCTGGTCACGACCCGCGAGGAGGACGCCGACGTGCTCGACGCGACCAGCGTCGCCAACCGGCGGATCCGCTCGATCGCCTGCGTGCCGATGCGCCTGCGCGGCGAGGTGCGCGGCGTGCTCTATATCGACCACCGCTTCATGACCAACGCCTTCGTCCCGAGCGACCTGGGCTACCTGCGCGTGTTCGCCGACCAGGCGGCGCTGGTCATGGAGACCGCCGAGCTGGCCGAGGAGCGCAGCCAGACCAGCTCGCGCCTGCGCGAGGCGCGCGAGGAGCTGACCCGCCTCCAGCGCCTGACCGAGGAGCCGGCCCCCACCGTCGATCGCCCCGCGCACCTCCGCTACGGCGAGATGATCGGCTCGAGCCCGGTGATGGCCAAGCTCTACGCCTCGATCGAGCAGGGCGCCCGCAGCTGGGCCCCGGTCCTGATCGTGGGCGAGAGCGGGACCGGCAAGCAGAGCGTGGCGCGCGAGCTGCACCGCCGCGGCGACCGCCCCCAGGCGCCCTTCGTCTCGGAGAGCTGCGCCGCGCTCGAGGACGAGCGCATGGAGGGCGCGCTCTTCGGCCACGTCGCCGGCGCCCAGCCCGGCGCCGAGCACGCCCGCGAGGGCCTGCTCCGCCAGGCCGGTCGGGGGACCCTCGTCCTGGACGAGGTCGCCGAGCTGCCCCTGCGCCTGCAGGCCAAGCTGCTGCGCGTGCTCCAGGAGGGCGAGGTCCGCCCCGTCGGCAGCGACGAGACCTTCCCCGTCGAGTGCCGCGTGCTGGCGACCACGCGCCACGACCTGCGCTCGCTGGTGGCCGAGGGCCGCTTCCGCGAAGACCTCTACTACCGCCTCGACGTGCTCAGGATCGACGTCCCGCCGCTCCGGCTCCGGCTGGAGGACGTGCCGATCCTGGCCGAGCACTTCGCCAGCCAGGAGGGCCGCCCGCTGCGCCTGACGCCGCGCGCCCTGCACCTCCTGGTCAGCTACAGCTGGCCCGGCAACGTGCGCGAGCTGCGCAACGAGGTCCGCCGCCTGTGCGCCCTCGACGCGCGCGAGATCAGCGCCCAGCAGCTCTCGCCCGAGGTCCGCGCTGGCCGGGGGGTGTCCAAGGCCACGGGCAACCTCGCGGGCAAGACCCTGGCCGAGGTCGAGCGCGAGCTGGTCCAGAGCGCCCTCGAAGCGACCGACGGCAACAAGGCCCAGGCGGCGCGTCAGCTGGGCGTGCCCCGCTCGACCCTCTACAGCCTGATCAAGCGCCACGGCCTGGATTGAGCAACAAGAATCACGCGAGGTGGCTCGCGCCCCCCTCTTGCGCGACACTGACCTGGCGAGAGAGAGCTGAATGATCTTCGACTCCCAACGCTTCTTCACCCACGGCTGCCTGATCTACGACGACGTCCTCGGGGCGACGCTGCAGGATCGTGAGGTCAAAGAAGAGCACACCCTCCTGGCCTGGTACGAGGACGACGAGTGGGACCTCGTCGGCGACCCCCTCGACTGGGCCACGATCGGCCTGGTCCGACCCGACGAGAAGCAGCCCCAGCTGCTCGCGCTCTCCCCCGACGGGGAGGCCTGCGTGTTCTCAGGCAAGGGCGTCGAGTTCGAGCAGATCCCCGACGAGCTCGAGGCCCCCCTGACGGGCCTGGGGGTCGTCAACAACAAGGTCTATGCGGTGGGCATGGGCTATCAGGTCTGGCGCCGTGACGCCCCGGGCGACTGGAAGCTGATCAACAACGGCGACCCCGACGAGCCAGTCGGCTTCACCCACATTCACGGCTTCGGCACGCGTGACCTCTACGCGGTGGGCTGGAGCGGGGCGATCTGGCGCTACAAGGCCAAGAAGTGGGGCCCCGAGACCTCCCCCACCCAGGAGACCCTGGGTCACGTGTGCTGCGCCAGCGACGGCAAGGTCTACGCCTGCGGCAGCAACGGCGCCCTGCTCGAGGGCAGGGACGGCAAGTGGAAGCAGGTCGACCTCGGCGAGGCCAAGGACAACCTCTGGAGCCTGGTCGAATATGAGGGCGCGATCTACTGCTCCGGCGAGTTCGGCGTGTTCCGCCTCGGCCCCAACGGGATCGAGTCGCCCGACTTCGGCGAGGACGAGCTGACCTTCCGCGAGCTGAGCGTGGCGGGCGGCTGCCTGTGCTCGGTCGGCGAGGAGGACATCCTCGTGTTCGACGGGGAGGACTGGAGCGCGATCCCGGTGCGGTAGTTCGTTCGAGCTCGAGCTTGAAGGGAGCTGTCGCTGAGAGCGACAGCTCCTTCGCGTTTCGGAGATTGAACGGAGAAAACTGGAAAACTGGAAGGCGCGGCAAGGGCTCAGCGGAGCTGCTGCTTTCGAGTTTTCCAGGTTTCCCCGTTCAACACTCGCACTGGAGGGAGGGAGCTGTCGCTCGTGCGACAGACTGCTCTCGTCACCAGCCAACTGGCTACTTCTTCTCTTCCTCTTCGCTCTCGGCCCGCCGGACCTTCTCCTCGCGGGTGATCGGGACCCGACCGCGCATGCGGGCCTTCTCGGCGGTCGTCAGGATCCGCAGCCGCAGCAGGAACACGATCTGGGTCTTCTGCTCGAAGTCGTCCTCGGACTGAAAGAGGCGGCCCAGGAGCGGAATGTCGCGCAGGACGGGGACGCCGCGCTGGTCCTTGCGGCGCTGCTTGTCGAGCAGTC
>CALDQK010000473.1 GCA_937911525.1 uncultured bacterium | reverse complement strand
GCTTGTCGTTCTCGACCGTGATCGCGGCCTGGGCGCGGGCCGCGAAGCGGAGGGTGAACACCTCCACGTTGGGGCCGCCGTCCATGTAGTCGATCTCGAGGGTGACCTCGCCCTCGGGCAGGTCGATCTCGTAGGGGACGCCCGGGCTGCGGCCGAAGCCGATCCGCGGGGCGGAGCCGGTCTTGACCACCAGGGTGATCGGGGTGCCGGGGTCCGGCGCCAGGCTGCGCACGATCGGCAGGAAAGGGTAGAGCAGGCCCGCGGTCAGGTTGAGGGTCGCCGTGGGGGCGGGGCTGCGGCCCTCGATCTTGCCGGCCACGATCCCCGTCTGCCAGGTGGCGTGCAGGAAGGAGTTCAGGGCGTCCGAGGAGAGGCGAACGCCGAAGTCCTCGGGGCCCGGGACCATGGGGCGGGGCGGCGCCACGCCGAGGATCGCGACCTGGTCGCTGGTGCCCGCGGCGGGGCTGGTGGCGAAGGCCTTGACGCCGGCGTTGAGCACGACGCCGGTGGCGGGGGTGCCGTTGGCCTCGTGGACCTCGAACTGCGCGCTCAGCCCGTGGCGAGTGCCGGTCAGCGGGTTGGGCAGGTCGAAGGTGAAGGGCGAGTCGAGGCCGGGGATCGCCTTCTGGACCTCGGCCACGATCAGGTCGAGCAGGATCCCCTCGAGCTTGTCCTTGACCGTGTTCTGGATCGTGTTGCGGAAGGGGCTCAGGAGGGCGTTGAAGAAGCCGCTGCTGGCCTTGGCGTTGAAGTTCTTGAAGCTGACGTTGATCTTGTCGAGCTCGAGGCCGATCGCCTGCTTGGTGACCTTGGCGGAGCCGGTCCAGAGGGACTGGTCGAGCTGCATGGTGCCAGACGCGATCACCTCGTCGGCGGTCAGGTCGAGCTTGGTCAGGCCCATGCCGATGAACTCGGCGTCGCCCGAGAGGAGGACGTTGGCGAACTTGACGCGGATCGTGAGGCCCGTCGCGGCGCCCTCGAGCTCGTAGGTCAGCGGGTCGTGCAGGAGGCCGGTGCCGTTGAGCTTGATCCCGGCCGTGCTGAGGAGCGGGTTCTGGCTGGCGATCAGCGGGGCGAGGTCGACGCTGCTGGTGAGCTGGGCGACCACGTCGCAGACGCGGCCGAGGCCGTTGGGGGTCAGGGCGGCGACGACGCCGCGCTTGAAGGTGTCCTTGGTCGAGTGGAGCTGACCCTGCACCAGCGAGGTGTAGCCGGTGGTCAGGTTGCCGAGGGAGTCCTTGGCCTCGTATTCGAGCAGGTTCACGCCCGCAGTGAGGGGGACCTGAGCGGTCCACTGGTCGCCGCCGGAGCTGGTCGCGGGCTCACCCGCGATCGTGACCTCGGCCACGCCGTCGGGGTCGACCGCGCTCACGACGACCGCGATCGTGCTGGCGTCCGTCGAGGCGCCGCGCTCGGGCGAGACGACGACGACCGTCGGGCCGACCACGGTGGGGTCGGGCAGGACCGCAGGGTCCACGCTGCCGCGCGGGAAGGGGCCGACCGGCGCGGTGATCCCCGCGGCGGTGCTGCCTGCCACCGTCGTGCTGACGGCGGGGGCCTTGTTCGACTGGCTGTTGCAGCCCAGGCAGGCGACTCCGAGGGACAGTCCGAGTAGAACGGGGACTGCCGCGAAGCCCGCGGTAAGAGAATTGAACGTCATGTCACACCCTAGCTTGCCCTACTACAAGCGCAGATCGTGCCAAGGCCCTCAGGACCTGGGTAGGTTCAAGCGGCGGGATTCTGCGGCCCAAGCCGCGCCGCGTCAAGCACTTCGCCCTTTTGTAATTACACTGCCTCAATCGAATGGGCCGGGAACGTCAATCGGACGATTGGATTCGTTTCGGGACGGTTCGAACGCCCAAATCCCGAAAAACGAAGATGGAACGTGACGTGGCGGAAATGACGAGAGAGGCCTCGGCGGGTCCTGCGGGAGGGTCGAGGCCCGGCCAGACTCAGGCGAGGGATCAAGGTCCATGAAAGAGAAGGGAACAGAAGCGCGCGCTGCGTCAAAGCCCGCGCTGGTCACGGGCGCGACCGGGTTCATCGGGGGCCACCTCGTCGATGGTTTGCTCGCTGCCGGACGCCCCGTGCGCGCGCTGGTCCGCTCGCCGGGTCGCGCTCAGCACCTGGCCGAACGAGGGGTCGAGCTGGTCGAGGGGAACCTCGCTGACACCGACTCCCTCAGGCGCGGCTGCGAGGGCGTGGGCGAGGTCTATCACCTGGCCGCCATGCTGCGGGCTCCCTGGCGCTCCGACTTCGCGGAGGTCAACGCGCTGGGCTGCGGGAACGTCGCCGCGGCCTGCGCGGCGCAGCCAGAGCCCCCCGCCATGATCCTGGTCTCCTCCCTCGCGGCGGCAGGCCCTGGGCCCGCCGCGCGCGACGAGCGCGCGCCAGCGCGGCCGGTCAGTCGCTACGGCGCGGCCAAGCTGGCCGGCGAGCGCGCGGCGGCCGAGCACGAGCTGCCGCTCACGATCGTGCGCCCCCCCATGGTCCTGGGCCCTGGCGATCGGGCCAGCCTGCGCCTGTTTCGCATGGTGTCCCGGGGCAACGTGGTCGCGCCAGGGCGGGCGCCCCTGGCGCTGGTCGACGTGCGCGACCTGTGCGCGCTCCTGATCGCCGCGGGCGAGCGGGGCGAGCGGGTCGGGGGCAGCCCTGGCGCAGGGGTCTACTACGCCGCCTACCCCGAGGCCTTCAC
Source organism: uncultured bacterium (assembly GCA_937911525.1). Lineage (GTDB taxonomy): Bacteria > Planctomycetota > J058 > J058 > J058 > NORP233. Next base: position 3,578 of record CALDQK010000473.1, on the reverse strand, counting down.
CCTGGCCGAGCTCGGCCAGCAGATCGCGGCGGCCCTGGGGCGGCGCGCTCCGCGCGCCTGGCGGATCCCGCTGGCGCTGACCTGGCTGGCCGCGGGCGGGGGAGAGCTCTTTGGGCGCCTCCGCGACCAGCCGACCCTGCTCAACCTGGACAAGGCCCGCGAGCTGGCGGGCGGGGCGTGGTGCTGCTCGGTGACCAAGGCGGAGGAGCAGCTCGGCTTCGCGCACGCGCCCCTCGAGCAGCGGCTGCGCGAGACCGTGGACTGGTATCGGGCCGAGGGCTGGCTCTAACGAGGAGACTTGGCTAGCTCGCGGGCGGCGAGCCTGCGCCGGGCCACGAAGGGCGCCGCCTTCTGCGCGGGCAGACGCGAGATCAGGCGGTCGAGGGTCTCCACGGCCTCCGCCCAGCGCCGCAGAGCCGCTAGCGCCTTCGTGGATCAACCCGCGCTCGTGGACGTAGGCCAGCGCCTCGGCGACCTGGCGGAGGAGCCTACGTCGAGGGGCTCGCTCGCGAAGACCAGCTCCAGGGTCCGCCTGCCGGGGACGAGCTCGTAGACGATGCAGGCGCGCCCCTCGACCTCGAAGGCGTCGTGCACGCCGACGATCCCTGGGTGCTTGAGCCCCGCCACGACCTCGGCCTCGCGCACGAAGCGGTCCAGCTCGGCGCGCTCGGGCTCGACGAAGACCTTGAGGGCGACCGGTGTGGCTGCGCGGAGATCCGTGGCCAGGAGGACCAGGCCCGCGCCGCCGCGGCCCAGCTCGCCTTCGACGCGGAACCCGCGCGCGGCGAGGGCCGCGCAGAGCTCAGCGGGGACCTTGGCGTCGCTCAGGCCGGGCTGCCTAGGCGCCGACCGGCTCCTGCTTGGCCTTGGCCGGTGTGGAGCGCTTGCGGGGCGGGTCGAAGAAGGGGCGCTCGACCACCTTGGCGGGCACGCTCAGGCGCTCGTACTCGATCGTGAGCTCGAGGTTCAGCTTGACCCCCGGCTCGGCGTAGAGCGCGTCCAGGCTGGCCAGCGCGATGTTCGCCTTGAGGATCGGCGACCAGGTCCCGCTGGTCGCGCGCCCGACCTGGCGTCCGCGGCTGTCGTAGACCGGCCGCCCGTCGCGCCAGGGGGCGCTGCCGATCGAGGGCGGGAGGCCGAAGCGGGCGAAGGCCTCTTCGATGGCGGTCCAGTCGCAGACCAGCCCGACCAGCTTCTCGGGGGTCGAGCCCTCGGCGAGCTCGCGCTCGAGGGCCGCGCGCCCGATGAAGGCGCCCTTCTGCTTGAAGTGGACCGTCCAGCCGAGGCCGATCTCGTAGGGCGAGACGAGGTGGCGCGGGATCATGGCGTCGCGCGCGCTGTAGTACTCGACGTCGATCAGGACGAAGCCGGCCTCGATCCGGGTCACGTCCATGGCGGTCAGGCCGCAGGGGATCGCGCGGAAGGGCTGGCCGGCGGCCAGGATCGCGTCGTAGACCTCGACCGCGTCGGCGGCCGGGATCCACACCTCGTAGCCGAGGTCGCCCGTATAGCCGGTGCGGGTGACCTCGACGGCCTTGCCCGCGATCTCGGCGTGGGTGTGCTTGAAGAAGCCGAGGGTCGTGACCGCGCCGCCGGTGGCGGCGTCGAGCACGTCGCGCGAGCGCGGTCCCTGGACCGAGAGCGCGGCCAGGGCCGGGCTCTCGTCCTCGATCTCGACCTCGAGCCCGACGCTGGCGTCCTGGAGCCAGCGCAGGTTGGGGTGAGCCGAGGTCATGCGGTAGTCCTGCTGGGCGAGGCAGGTCACCGTCCCGTCGTCGAGGACCTTGCCCCGCTCGTCGCACCAGCAGGTGTAGACGACCGTGCCCGGCTTGACGGTGCGGATCCGCCGCGTGATCACCCGGTCGAGCAGGTCGACGGCCTGGGGGCCGCGGATCCGATACTTGAAGAGGGGCGAGACGTCGATCAGCCCCGCCGCCTCGCGCAAGGCGTAGTACTCGCGCTCATGGCAAGTGTCGTAGCTCGCGATCGCGTGATAGCCGGCCCAGTCCTTGTAGAGCAGGCTCTCGCAGTGGCGGGCGGTCGCTTCGTGCAGGGGCGTCGGGATCGTCACGCCGGCGAGTATAGAGCGCGAGGAATCCCGCGACGAGCGGCTTGTCGCACATGGTTCGGCGCCGTGCCCCGCCCCACGCCCGACCACCCTGCTCGAGACCCGAGCCCGGCCGCTCCTAGAACAGCACCGCCACCAGGACGCGGACGCCCTCGAGGTTCGTCTGGTAGCGCTCGATGTCTTTGTCGCCGTCCTCGATGTCGAGGAAGATCGAGTAGTACTCGACCATCACGTGGGCGTGCTCGACGAGCTCGAGCCGAATCCCGGCTCGCCACTCGCGGTAGCGGAAGGACCAGCGCTTGTCGTTGGCTCCCAGCCAGCTGGTGCGGAAGTCGAGCCACTGCACGTCGCCGTAGACGTGAATGACGTTCCAAATGAACACGTCAGCCGCCGCGCCCACGGTGGGGACGATCGTCTCCTGGGAGTTGCGCACCGAGAACACCTGGGGGGTCGCCCGGATCTTGCTCTCGTTCTTCACGTAGCGCTGCGTCGAGATCAGCTTGAGCGTGATGAAGCTCGCGATCGGAATCTCGATCTCCTCGCGCAGCGCGATCGTGCGGAAGCGGTAGCGCGTGTCGATCTGCTGGAGCGGCTGGAGGAGCTGCTCTTCGTAGAGGAAGGGGACCTTGACCTGGTCCTCGCCGGTCCAGACGTTCTCGAGGTATTGCAGGCGAACCGCGCCGGTGCCCTTCCAGGCCAGCTCGATCTCGAAGGTCGGGATCGCGAAGGCCTGGTTGAGGTCCAGGTTGCGCCGGTAGGAGAAGCGCGCGCCGACCACGCCCGGCTCACGCGGGCTCTTGGGGTCGACGCGATGGAAGCCCTCCACGTTGGCCAAGTAGTAGCCGAGGCGAACTCGCGTCTCGAGGCCGCCGCCGGCGCCGCCCGCCGGGGCGGTGGGCGGCGGGAAGAGCCCCTGGGCCTGGGCAGGCGCGCTGGCAGCCAGCACCAGCAGCAAGGCGGCCGCGGCGCTGCTCGCCCGGGCCGCGCCGCGGGAGGGCCGAGGGAGGCGCGGCGCCCAGGCCAAGGCGGCCAGGATCAGCGGCGGCAGGCAGGCGGCCGTGAGGCCCGGGTAGGCGTAGGGGAGGCTCTGAGCGGCGGGGAACACCTGGTAGAGCGAGCCCTGACGCAAGACGTCCAGGCCCGAGCAGGTCCCGCACAGGACGGCCAAGGGCGAGTGGAGGGCCAGGTCCAGGGCCAGTTCGGGGTTGGCCCGTCCGAGGAAGGGACCCGCCAGGTAGGGAAAGCCCAGCGCGAGGGCGCCCAGGCCGGTGGCCCAGGCCTGTCCGCCGCGTCGCCAGGCGGCGCAGCCGGCCAGCGCGAGCGCGAAGAGCGCCAGGTAAAGCGTCGCCGAGAGCGCCGCGCCGCCGCCGAAGCGCAGGGCCGCGACGAGGCCCCCGCCGAGCAGGAGGGCGCCCGCCTCTGCCAGCCCGCGGCCCGGGCGCGCGGGCTCCTCGCCGCTGGTGGCGACGCGCGCCGGCAGGAGCGCGCAGAGCAACGCCGCCAGAGCGAG